>DATJGQ010001242.1:0-2115 GCA_035494815.1 Gemmataceae bacterium | reverse complement strand
CAGCGGCGTCCACCTCAACGCCGACCAGAGCCGCATCACCATCCACGACCTGCCGGACCTCCCGGGTCACTGCTCGACCGTGTTCAACGCCGTGGCGACCGGCGGCATCCTCGTGGACATGATCGTCCAGAACACCACGGCCCCGGGCCGGGCCGAACTCTCCTTCACCGTTCCCGCCGCCGACCTGACCCGGGCGCTCAAGCGGACGCAAGACGTCGTCCGGGCGATCGACCCGGCGTGTGCCGTCGTCGGTGACGCCGACGTCGCCGTCCTCTACGTCCTCGGCGTCGGCATGCGGACCCACACCGGCGTCGCCCGCACCATGTTCGGCGCCCTGGCCGACAAGAACATCAACATCGCCATGATCAACACGAGTGAGGTCTGCATCGGCGTCGTCGTCGAAAAGGCCCGGGGCGACGAGGCGTTGACCTGCCTCAAGGCGGCGTTCGGGGTGCCCTGACCCCGCAACTTGCCCCCGTTCCACGACCGGCAAACATTCCCCCGTGGATAGACTCATCCCGACCCCTGCGACCGGTCGATACCCCCGAAACGGTTTCGACCCGTCCCCGCAGGGATTGCCATGCCTTTCGCCCCCGGCGACCGGCAACTCGCCCGGTGGGAACGGGCCGCGCTCGTCGGCTGGGGACTTTTTCTTCTCGCCTTCCTCGCCCTCGTCGAAATCCGCTCCGCGTTCCTCACGTCCAATCGAAAAACGGACTTGGGCGTCTACCTCCGCGCCGGCTGGGCGGTGCGAACCGGGGCCGACCTGTACCGGGTCACGTGCGACAACGGTTGGCACTACGTTTACCCGCCGGCGTTCGCGGTGCTCATGGCCCCGCTCGCCGACGCCCCGAAGGGCGAGCCGCGCGTATGGATGCTGCCGTACTCTGTCACCGTCGCGCTGTGGACGCTGTTCAATGTCATGCTGGTCGGGTGGAGCGTGCACACGTTCGCCCGGCTCGTCTTGCCGGACGCGGCGCGGGGTAGCCGGCGGTGGTGGTACGCCCGGACGGTGCCGGTCATCGTCTGCCTGGGTGGCGTCGGGTTCACGATTTCGCACGGGCAGGTAAACGTGCTCGTGGTGGCGCTCGCTGCGGGGGCGTTCGCGGCGAGCGCGGCCGGCCGGGCGACCGGATCTGGCGGCTGGCTCGCGGCCGCCATCACGCTCAAGGTGATTCCCGGACTGCTCCTGCTCTATCCTCTGGTACGCCGCGAATACCGCGCGGCCCGTGGCCTGGCGGTTGGGCTCCTTGCCGGCCTGATCGTCGTTCCGTTGGTCGGTCTCGGCTTCGGAGGAACAGAAGCGGCGTATCGAAGTTTTCTCGGCCGGGTGCTCTTGCCGGGGGCGACGTCGGCCGAAAACGCGGGCATGGGGGGTGAACTGACGAACGTGGCCGCGACGGACAGCCAATCGTTCCTGTCGGCGATCCACAACAACCAGTACCCGGTCCGCTGGCAACAGCCGCCGACGGCGTCGGCTCAAACGCGGTTCGCGCACTGGGGGATCGTCGGGCTGCTCACCGTCGCCGCTTGCGGCGTCGCCACCCGCCGGGGCACTACCGAACCGGCCGATCGATTAATCTTCCTCGGCCTGCTCACCCTGATCATGCTGCACGCGACGCCCGTGAGCCACATGCACTATTACGCGTTCGGCCTGCCGCTCGTGGCGGGGCTGTGGCTGAAGGGGCTAGCAGATAAGCCGGGCGAGGTTTGGCCCGGCTGGCGCGCGACGCTGCCGCTCGCCGCTTGGGGGATCGCGACGGCCCTGCCGCTTATGGACGGACCGGTATTCGAACTGCTCCGCCACCGCGGGTTCGGCCCGGCCGCATCGGTTGTGTTGATCACGGTCGGCGTCGGCCGCCTCGGGCGACCTGCCGGGGCGTTGGAATCGACGGGCAGAATCCTGCTTCCCGCCGACATTCACCGACGGGCGGCGTGACTCAGTCCTTGGACGTCAGCTCGAAGTTCAACTCGTTCTTGCCGTCCTTCTCGACCGTCGCGATGAGCGGTGTGGTCGTGGCCGTCTTGTACTTCACGGGAACCTTGGGCAAGTCCTTCTCGTCGACCACGAGCCCGCCCGGCCGGCGGGTGTTCGGCGCGACGCTCACCTTGAAC
>DATJGQ010001241.1:0-2853 GCA_035494815.1 Gemmataceae bacterium | reverse complement strand
GTACCTCCGCGGTCTGCTCGATAAGATCGGCGTCCAGCCCGATTACCTCACCTGCGGCGCGTACAAGAGTGCCGCCGAGCTGTTCACGCGTACCGGACCCAGTCAGCCGGCAAATGAAATGATGAACTGGCTGCTCGACGGACTTTACCAGGACAAGGTGGACCTGATCGCCAGGGGGCGCAAGCTGCCGCCGGACAAGGTGCGCGAGCTGATCGACCGCGGCCTGTTCAACGCCGAGTCGGCCAAGGCCGCGGGACTGATTGACGCGGTCGAGCAACGGCAGGATTTCGAGAAGTTCCTTCGCGACAAGTATGGCGCGGTCGGCTCCGGCGTAACGTTCGCCCGAAAGTACGGTCAGAAGAAGTCGCCGCAACTCGACCTCACGTCCCCGTTCGGGCTGATGAAGTTCATGGGCGAGATGATGGGCGCCGGCGCCAAGAAGCCGAAGTCCGACAAGCCCGCGGTCGCGGTCGTCTACGTGAACGGCCCAATCGTGCTCGGCCGCGGCGAGGGCGTCAACCCGCTCGCCATGGGCGGCCCGGTCGCCGCCAGCACGCCGATCCGCAAGGCGCTGGACGAGGCGCTGCGGGATGACTCGATCAAGGCGGTCGTCCTCCGCGTGGACTCGCCCGGCGGCTCGGCCGTCGCCAGCGAGATCATCCTGGACGCCACGAAGCGGATTAAGGCGAAAAAGCCCTTCACCGTCTCGATGGGCGACACCGCCGGCAGCGGCGGGTATTACGTCTCGCTGGGCGCCGACACGATCTTCGCGGACGAGAGCACGATCACCGCCTCGATCGGCGTCGTCGCCGGCAAGTTCGTGACCGATGGCATGTGGGGCAAGGTCGGCATCACCTTCAAGGCGTATGATCGCGGCAAGAGCGCCGGCCTGCTCGCCGGCGACCGGCCGTTCAACCCCGAGGAGCGCGAGCGGGTCCAATCCTGGATGAACACCGTCTACGACACGTTCAAGGCCCACGTCACCGATTCCCGGGGCAACCGCTTGAAGAAGCCGCTCGACGACCTCGCCGGCGGGCGCGTGTTTACGGGCCGCCAGGCGCTCGAGCTCGGCCTGATCGACCGCATCGGCACCCTCCACGACGCGATCGACCACGCCGCCGCGGAGGCGAAGCTGAAGGCCGGCGAGTACGAGGTCCGCACCGTCCCCGAGCCGAAGAACCCGCTCCAGGCGGTCATGGCCGCCCTGACCGGCGAGTCGCCGAACGACGAAGAATCGAATGGGCTTGTCGCGTCGGACGGCCCTCGCGCCGCTGCGGCGCTATCGGCCGCCCTTCGTGGCCCGTCGCTGATCGATTTGGCCGCCCCGCAACTTGAGCACCTTGACCCGCAGCGCGTCCGTGCCGCGAAGGCCGCCCTGCTTCGGATGGAACTGCTCCAACGCGAAGGCGTGCTCCTCGCCGCGCCGGAGATGGTGATCGGGAATTGAGGTCCCGTCGAATCCCGGTGTCGCACGTCGATTGTTCGCCCGCACATACCCTGTGCGACTTACGAATCGTGTCACCCCGAGGTACCCCGAAGGGTCTCCCGTTCCATGCCGAAGGCCACCAGGGTTCGGAGCCGGTCGTGCGAGGGACGAGTGATCCTTCGCTGGCGCTCAGGATGACACCCATTTGAGCGATGCCGGAGGCTTGTTACATCGCTCGCTCAACCAGATCTCGCCGGCACTTTCCTCCCCCGCCGCCCGGCGGCTACACTGCCGAGCCATGAAGTTCTCTTTATTCGCCTGTATCGTCCTGTCGGCCCTGTACCCGACCATCGCGCGTGCCGCGGAGGCCCCCGCGCCCCCGCGCTTCGATCAAACGAAACTCGCCGCCGTGCCGGAGCGGATGAAGGAATTTATCGAGCGGCAGGAGATCGCCGGGGCCGTCACGGCGGTCGCCACGCGCGAGGGCGTCGTTCAGCTCCAGGCGGTGGGGCAGTCGAACATCGAGCGGAACGAGTCGATGAAGCCGGACGCGATCTTCTGGGTCGCGTCGATGACCAAGCCGGTCGCCGGCACGGCCATCATGATGCTGCAGGAGGAGGGGAAGCTTTCGGTGGACGACCCGGTCGCCAAATACATCCCCGAGCTGGGCGAGCTGAGAACGCCGAGCGGCAAGCGCGCCAATCTCACCATCCGCCACCTGCTCACCCACACCTCCGGCATGGGCGAGGCGGACAAGGGCGAGGCGGACGGCGTCAAAACGCTGGCCGACCTGATCCCCGTATTCGCCCGCAAGCCGCTGAAGTTTGAGCCCGGAAGCAATTGGGACTACTGCCAGTCCGGGATCAACACCGCAGGACGGATTGTCGAGATCGCCTCCGGGCAGTCGCTGCCCGATTTCATGCAGAAGCGGCTGTTCGAGCCGCTGGGGATGAAGGACACGACCTTCTATCCGACCCGCGAACAGCTCGCCCGACTCGCGACCAGCTACAAGCAGACCGACGACGGCAAGCTCGAGCCGGTGCCGACGCCGATGCTCAAGCCGGACGACCCCACGAGCCACGACCATTACCCCGCCGCCAACGGCGGGCTCTTCTCGACGGCGTCGGATTACGCGAAGTTCTGTCGGATGATCCTGAACAACGGCACGCTCGACGGACGGCAGTATTTGCGGTCCGAATCGGTGCGGCAGATGACGACGGTACAGAGCGGGGACGTGAAGACCGGCTTCACGCCGGGCAACGGGTGGGGAATTGGCTGGTGCGTCGTCCGCGAGCCGCAGGGCGTCTCCGCCGCGCTCTCCCCGGGCAGTTTCGGCCACGGCGGCGCCTACGGCACCCAGGCGTGGATCGATCCGGGGCGGCAGCGCATCTACATCCTCATGGTCCAGCGCGCGAACTTCCCGAATT
>DATJGQ010001240.1:0-4256 GCA_035494815.1 Gemmataceae bacterium | reverse complement strand
AAGACCACCCGCTTCGACCCGGACATCATTAAGTCGCACCTGGAGGACATGGCGTACATCCACTCCGGGCTGAAGATCCATTTCAAGAACGAGGGCACGGGCGAATCGATCGAGTTGTCGCACCCCGGCGGGCTGCCGGAGTTTCTCACGCGGCTGGTCAAAGACGGGCAGAAGCCGACGGTCACCGAAGCCGCGTTCCACATCGCCCGCGCCAACGGCGACAAATTCGAGGCGGTCCTGCAGTGGACGGAATCGACCGACGAGACGATCCGCTCCTACGTCAACGGCATCCGCACGTCCGCCGGCGGGACGCACGAGAACGGCTTCAAGGGCGGCATCGTCAAGGCGGTCCGCAACTACATCGCGACGCACGAGATCAAGATCAAGAACCTCGAGATCACCGCCGACGACATCCGGGAAGGCATCGTCGGCGTGCTTTCGGTTTTCGTCCGCGAACCGATGTTCCAGGGGCAGACGAAAGAACGGCTCAATAACCCCGAGTTGACGTCGGGGGTCGAATCGTTCATCCGGCCGGGGCTGGAAACCTGGCTCAACAACAACACGACGGCGGCGGACCAGATCGTCGGCCGTATCGTGCTCGCGGCGAAGGCCCGGCTGGCGTCGCGCGAGGCGGTCAGCGAGGTCAAGCGCAAGAGCGTCACCAGCCGCCGGCTCAACCTTCCCGGCAAGCTCGCCGATTGCAAATCGACCAAACCCGATCAGACGGAATTGTTCATTGTCGAAGGTGACTCTGCAGGCGGTTCGGCGAAACAGGGCCGCAACAACCTCACCCAGGCGGTGCTGCCGCTACGGGGAAAGGTGCTCAACGCCGAAGGGCTGCCACTCGGCAAGGTGCTGACGAACGCGGAATTGAACGACCTCGTCACCGCGATCGGCTGTGGCGTCGGCGAGAGATTCAATATCGACGGCCTCCGTTACGGCAAAGTCATCCTGCTGATGGACGCCGACGCCGACGGTTATCACATCTCGACGCTGCTGCTGACGTTCCTGTTCCGACACATGACCGACCTGATCCGCAAGGGCCACGTCTACATCGCACAGCCGCCGCTGTATAGAATTCAGGTGGGCAAGGAGACCCACTGGGCCCGCGACGACGCGCACAAGGAGGAGATCCTGGCCGGCCTGCGTGCGAACGCGAAAGTGGAGGTGACGCGGTTCAAGGGCCTCGGCGAGATGGACGCGAAAGTTCTCGCCGCCACGACCCTCGACCCGCGTCGCCGGACCCTCTTGAAGGTCCAGATCGATTCGACGCTCGACGCGGACCGCACGTTCGTCGAACTGCTCGGTAAGGACCCGGCCAGCCGGTTCAAGTTCATCATGGAGAAGTCCGCCTACGCGGAGACGGACGAACTCGACGTGTGATGATCAGAGCCGGAAGCGTAAGCGACGGCCCGGCTTCAAACGACCGTCGCTTACGCTTCCGGCTCTGACGCGAGGGTCCTGTGATGGCCGCCGACGCGATCCGCTTCGTCTCGTTCTTCGTGCAACAGGCGGAAGCGCAACGGACGGCCGATTGGCACCCCGCCACCGACGTCTATCGCACGTCCGACGGCTGGCTCATCAAATTCGAACTCGCCGGCGTTCAACCCGAAGACATCGACCTGACGGTGCTCGGCCGTAAGCTGCGGGTCCGAGGCACGCGGCGCGATACTTGCTGGGGGGAACAGTGCCGGCAGGTGCGGATGGAGATCGCCTACAACCGGTTCGAGCGACAGGTGGAGTTGCCGGACGACCTGCAGAACGTGCAGATCGAAACGGAGTACCGGCACGGCATGTTGCTCGTCAGGATCCGCCCGGAGCAGCGCGCGTGACACTCGAGAGCCGACCCGACCCGACGCCGCAGCCCGCACCACCCCCGACCACGGGCCCCGCCGCCCACGACGGCGGCCCGCGGATCATTCTCCCGCCGCCAGCGGGCCTGTTACCCGTTTTGCCTCTCAAAAACACGATCCTGTTCCCATACCTGTTCCTGCCGCTCAACGTCGGCCGGCCGAATTCGGTTGCGGCCGTCGAGGCGGCACTGGCCCGGGAAGACAAAACGCTCCTCATCGTCGCCCAGCGGGACGCCTCGACCGACGACCTCAACCCAGAGAACCTGTACGCCGTCGGCACCCGCGCCGTCATCAAGAAGATGAACCGCGGCGACGAGGGCCTGGAAATTCTCGTCCAGGGACTCGACCGCATTCGCCTGACCGCGTTCGACCAGGTCGAGCCGTTCCTGCTGGCGCGATTCGAGGGGCTGCCGCTGCCGGAGGACGAGGGACCGGAGATCGAGGCGCTGCAGCGGGCGGTGATGGAACAGGCGGGCAAGGCGGTGGAGTTGGCCCAGCCGCAGCAAGGGCCGGCCAACATCCTCCAGATGCTCGCCGCCGCCGGCAACCCGCTGCGGCTGGCGTACCTGTTGGCGTCGATGCTCGGACTCGACGTCGCCAAGGAGCAGGAACTGCTCGAAGCGCCAACCCGGATGGAGGCGTTGCGGCTCATTCATGGCTACCTGGCACACGAGGTCCAGGTGCTCGAACTGCGCCGGCACATCGCCAGCCAGGCGCAGACCGAGATGACCAAGGAGCAACGCCAGTACGTCCTGCGCCAACAGATGCGGGCGATCCAGGACGAACTCGGTGAGACCAACCCCGAGAAGGCCGACATCCAGACCCTCCGCGAGAAGTTGGATCAGGCCGACTTGCCCGACGAAATCCGCAAGGAGACGGAGCGCGAACTCGGCCGCCTCGAGCGGCTGCCGCCGCAGGCGCCCGACCACCAGGTGACACGGACGTACCTGGAGCTCGTCGCCGAGTTACCGTGGCGCAAGGGCACGCCGGACGTGCTCGACCTCGACCGCGCCCGGCAGGTTCTCGATGAGGATCACTACGGACTGAAGGACATCAAAGAACGCATCCTCGAACACCTGGCCGTTCTCAAGCTCAATCCGCAGGCGAATGCACCGATCCTGTGCTTCGTGGGCCCTCCCGGCGTCGGCAAGACGTCGCTCGGACAATCGATCGCACGGGCGATCGGTCGCAAGTTCGAACGCCTGAGTCTGGGCGGCATGCATGACGAGTCGGAACTCCGCGGCCACCGCCGTACCTACATCGGTTCGATGCCCGGCCGCATCATTCAGGGGTTCCGTCGGGCCGGCGTCAACAACCCGCTCTTGATGTTGGACGAGGTCGACAAGCTCGGCCGCGACTTCCGCGGCGACCCGGCGTCGGCCCTTCTGGAGATCCTCGATCCGGCGCAAAACCACACCTTCCGCGACAACTATCTCGATCTGCCGTTCGACCTGTCCAAGGTGCTGTTCATTACAACGGCGAACGACCTCGCACCGGTGCCGCGGCCGTTGTTGGACCGCATGGAAGTGTTGCGGCTCACCGGCTACAGCGACCGCGAGAAGCTCGAGATCGCTAAGCGGTACCTCGTGCCACGATCGCGGACGGACATCGGGCTGACCGACCAGCAAGTGACGATCGCGGACGAGACGCTCACAAAAGTGATCGAAGGATACACCCGCGAAGCCGGCGTCCGGCAACTCGGGCGGGCGATCGGCCGACTGATGCGTAAGGTTGCGGTCCGCTTCGCCGAGGGGAAGACGGACCCTGTGACGATCGACCCCGACGATTTGACCGAAATGCTCGGGCCGGAGCAGGCGCGTCCCGAGCAGGCGCGGCGCGATCTGCCGGCGGGCGTCGCGACGGGCATGGCCTGGACCGAGTCCGGCGGCGAAGTACTCTACGTCGAGGCGAACCTGTTGCCGCACAGTCGCAAACTTCGCATCACCGGCCAGCTCGGCAAGGTGATGCGCGAGTCGGCCCGGGCCGCCCAGAGTTACGTCTGGGCACACGCCGACCAACTCGGCATTGATCCCTCGCTCTTTCGCACGAACGGCGTGCATATTCACGTGCCGGCCGGGGCCGTTCCGAAAGACGGCCCGTCGGCGGGCGTGGCGCTCGTCACGGCGCTGGCCTCGCTCTACACCGGAGTCCCGGCCCGCAGCGATACCGCGATGACCGGCGAGATTACCTTGTCCGGCCTCGTGCTGCCGATCGGCGGCGTCAAAGAAAAAGTACTCGGCGCCCGCCGCGCCGGGATCAACCGCGTGATTCTGCCGAAGGCGAACGAGAAAGACCTGCGCGACCTGCCGGAAGGGGTGAGGCGGGAGGTCGAAGTCACTTTTGCGGACACTATCGACGAGGTGCTGGCTGCGGCGCTGCCGGACCGCGAACCGGCGATGGCCA
>DATJGQ010001239.1:0-4340 GCA_035494815.1 Gemmataceae bacterium | reverse complement strand
CGATGCGGTTCAGCCTGCCGGACGGCCGACAGATTATTCCGGCGGTCGCTTCGTCGGCGGACGGCGTCGAGGAGCGGACGATCGTCTTGGCTGTCGAGCGCAACACCAAACAGCTGGAGCCGATGATCCACGAGATCAACGAGGGATAGACGCGCGACTCGCATCCGTGTTGCAATTTCGGACTCAGCCTCACCGGGCCGAGGGATGTCTCATGAGGCGCCCTCGGCCCGGCGTCGTTTGTAGGTGAGCTTCCTCGCCGAGGAATCGCAAATGGATGACAGAGCGGAGCGGCTGCGAAAATGCGGCACCGGAATGAGTCTGATTTTCTATGGCCTGTGCCTGGTCGTTGTCGCGGTCGGTGTGAGCTTCGTCGGCGGCATGTTGAGTGCAGCGGGGATGGCCATGAATCGGCCCCCGCAGATGGGCGGCGTGGGCCGGCCGCCGGCGTTTGGTCGGGGCAATCCATTCGACCCTGACGAACAAGCGAGAGTCATGAAGGCCATGGCCCAATCGGCGGGTCCGTTTATCGTCGTACTCGTCGTCGGAGGTCTTTTGGCCTTGGGGGGGCAGATTCTCAATCTGGTCGGGCGCGCGTTCTGTCTGGCCGTCCCGTCCGATTGCCCGGGAGCGCCAATCTTGTATGTGTCGGTAGCCCTCGTCGTGATCGCCATGTTGCATTCCGCTTACAATCTCGGCTCAACGTTCGGCGTGTTGCCGAGAGAGCCGCAGCTTCTTCCGATCGTCATGATGCCCGTAGGTTTGGCGTCGCAGATTCTGTTCATGGTCTTCCTCCAGCAACTGGCTCAGTACATTCGCCGACCGCGTCTCGCCGATCGGGCGCTGTGGATCTTGAAATGGTCAATCATCGTGGGCGTTCTCTTTGTCGTTTTTTTCGTCGGTTCTTTCGTGGGCGCAGCGATCGTGGGTCCGGTAGCGATGCTCTTGGGCTGCGGCCTAATACCTGTCGCATGCTTCATCCTTTTCCTTCTGGTTCGTTACGCCATCCTGCTCTTTGAAATGAAAACAGCGTTGTACGCCCGCGCCGAAGCCCTCGGGGCGTCCGGCGCCGACTATGACCAGGTCGAGGTACTCGATTGAGGCGGACGTCGCCCGCGATCGTTCGTCACCGCCATGATTCGCCGCGATCTTTTTGACGTTAGTTCGGTGCTCGGCCTGGCACCGCCGGGGAAAGAGATTTCGCTGCTGCGGTGCGCCCGGCGGGCGATGGCGACAGTATTTGAAGTCCTCCTGCCCTACGGCCGTGCCGACGCCCAGGCCGCGGCGGAAGACGCGCTCGACCTGATCGACCGACTCGAAGCACAACTCACCGTCTACCGCCCGACCAGCGAAGTCAGCCGACTCAATCGGCTCGCCGAACTGGCGTCGGTGCCCGTCGAGGCGGGATTATTCGATCTCCTCGCGTTCGCCGCGCGACTGAGCGAGGGAACCGGCGGCGCGTTCGACATCACAGCCGGCCCGCTCATCAAGGCGTGGGGTTTCTACCGCCGGCAGGGACGCGTTCCGGAGCCGGTTGAACTCGCGGCGGCGCTCGGCCGCGTCGGCATGTCGCATGTCGAATTGAATCCCGAGCGACGCTCAGTCCGCTTCCGGAAGCGCGGCATGGAGATAAACCTTGGCAGCATCGGCAAAGGCTATGCGCTCGATCGCGCGGCGGTGCAACTTTGGGACGAATGGGGCGTGCGATCGGCCCTGTTGCACGGCGGGACGAGCAGCGTCCTCGCGATCGGGACTCCGCCCGGCGAGGCTCGCGGTTGGGCCGTAGGCATCAAGCATCCGTGGGCACCGGCGCGGCGGCTAGCGATCGTTCGCATCCGCGGCCGGGCGCTGGCGACGTCGGGGGCGACGTTCCAGAATTTCGAGTACAATGGCCGCAAGCTCGGGCACCTGCTCGACCCGCGGACCGGCCGGCCGGCCGAAGGCGTCGCGCTGGCGACCGCGTTCGCCCCGGCCGCCGCCGAGGCCGATGCCTTGGCCACCGCCTTTTACATCCTCGGCGTCGAGCCGACCCGACGATATTGTGAGACCCACCCCGACGTCAGTGCCATGATCCTGCCCGACGGTGCTGACGCCGAATTGGAAGTCATTAACCTGCCGTCGACCGATTTCGACCGGGCCGATCCGGCCGCCTGCGACGCGATCGATCAACCACCGCTGGAACTCGCATGAACCGTTGGGGCGCCTTTTTCCTGATCCTTCTTCGGCTCTCGATCGGCTGGCATTTCCTGGTCGAGGGCTATCACAAATTCCACACGCATCAGCTCGGCGAGACGGCGACGAACAAACCGTGGACCGGCGAGGCGTTCTTCCGCGAAGGGATCGGGCCGGCCGCGCAGGCGTTCCGCAACGTTCTCGGCGACCCGGACCAGCTCGCCCTCGCCAAACTCAAGGGGGACGGCCAAAACCTCCCCGCACCGGTCGCCGCCGACTGGGACGAGTACGTCAACCGTTTCGTCAGCTTTTACAACCTGACCGACGAGCAGCGGAACAAGGTCCGCGACCTCTTCGACGAAGCGAAGAAGAAGACGGCCCAATGGCTCACGCTCGGCAGCGTCGAGATCAAAAAGAACGGCCAATGGGGCACGGTCAGTGCCACGAAAACAATCCCCGAGTGGCTGAGCGAATGGGAGACGAAACGCCAGGATGTCGCCGAAGTCTATCGCCGCAAGTTGCCGGCGTTCAACGATGACGTCGAAGGCGCTCGGCTCCGCTCACTCAAGGCCGACGCCAATTCTCTCCGCGACGACCTGCTCGCCGCGCTCGACAGCCAGACCGCGGCGATGAAGATGTCGCTCGCGTCAGTCTTAACTCCCGAGCAAAAGAAACTGGGGGACCCGCCGCCAGCCCCGAAGCCGATGCGGCCGATCGACTATCTCGACCGCGTGACCATATGGTCGCACATGATCCTTGGCGGCTGTCTGCTCTTCGGCCTGTTCACTCGCGCGGCGAGCCTCGGGCTGGCGCTGTTCCTGCTGTCGGTTCTGCTCGTCTCGCCGGCGTTGCCGTGGGCGCCGACGCCGCCGGGCGCGGTCGGGCACTATCTCTACGTGAATCTCTACGTGATCGAGATGATCGCGCTTTTCGTCCTGGCGTGCGTGCCGACGGGACAGTGGTTCGGGCTGGACGCGCTGTTACACTACTTTTTCGGCCCGCGGCAGCCGCTGCCGCCGAAGGTCCCGCCGGCCGGCCCGGTGACCCGACAACCCGCTTTCGACTACCCCACCCCGCGCATGCGGCGGGACTGACCCGAACCATCCATCCGACTCAGAGGACGATTGTCATGGCCCTCGACCTCACCCCCGATCAACGCGAGTTGGGCAAGGCGAACTTCCGGGACGTCACCGGCGAACTGACCCGCCGCGGGTTCATGAAGAGCATGGTCGCCGCGGGCGGCGCGGTCGCCGTCGCCGGCCCGGCCGCCTACTTCGGGTACCAGAGCTTCGAAGGCAAGCCGGTCAAGACCGCGATCATCGGCACCGGCGACGAGGGGACCGTGCTCATCGGCGAGCACAACCCCAAGTTCCTCGAATTCATTGCCGTCTGCGACATCCGGCCGTCGAACCAGAAGCGAGCGTTCGAGAAGGACCCGAAAGTGCCTCTCCGCAAGGGCCTCAAGTACCACTACGGCCATGACGCGGACAAGCACATCAAGGTCTACACCGACTACAGGGAGATGCTCTCGAAGGAGCCGGAGATCGAGGCGGTCGTGATCGCGACGCCGCTCGTCTCGCATGCCCCGATCGCCATTCACTGCCTCAAATCGGGCAAGCACGTGCTGTGCGAGAAGCTGATGGCCCGCACCATCGGCGCCTGCAAGGAAATGATCAAAGCCGCCGAGGAGAACGACCGCATTCTTTCAATCGGACACCAGCGGCATTACTCAATGCTCTACGCCCACGCGGTCGAGGTGATGAACTCCGGCATGCTCGGCGACGTGAAGCACATCCGGGCACTCTGGCACCGGAACTTTACCTTCCCGCGACTCGTGAACGGCAAACCCGGCACCGACCCTCTCAGCGGTGCGGCCTGGCTGCAGGACGGCTGGACGCCCCCGATCCCCGAAGAGGACGAGAAGGAACTCAAGGACAAGGTCCGCGGTTACGGCTATAAGGACCTGGTCGAGCTATGCCGCTGGCGGCTGTTCAACCGCACCGGCGGCGGTCTCATGGCCGAACTCGGCAGCCACCAGCTCGACGCCTGCTCGATCTTCCTCGGCAAGGTCCACCCGCTCGCGGTCACCGGCGTGAGCACACACAGCTTCTACGGATTCCCCGGCAACAACGAAAAGCCCAACCCGCGCGAGATCGACGACCACGTCTTCG
>DATJGQ010001238.1:0-9181 GCA_035494815.1 Gemmataceae bacterium | reverse complement strand
GAAGCGCAAGCGAGGGGGCAGGAGAAGGATAAGGACAAGTAAACAAGGTCCAACCAGCCCGAAGCGCAAGGGAGGGGGCGACTGACAAATGTCAGTCGCCCCCTCGCTTGCGCTTCGGGCTGGTACACGAAAGAATTACTTTCCCTTGCCCGCCTTGTTCTTCGCCCCGGTGCCCACTCGCGGCGGCGGCGGGTTCTTGAGCATCGCTTTGAAGTCTTCCAGTTCCTTCGAGAGCGGCTCGCGGGTCGCGTTGCGGTCGAGTGCCGTCACCAGCCACGACCGGAGATTCACCGACGACTCCGGCGGCAACGAATTGCTGAACAATCCGCCGTTCTTGACCTGCGGCCGTTTGGCGAGCGTATCGAGCAGTTTCTTCGATTGCTCCACCTCGTCCCGCATCGACGCGATGATCGCGAGGCCACATTCCCCGATAAGCTTATACGGATGTTGCACCGCCGGCTTCGTCGGTTGCGGATAAGTCACGTGGGTCATCGTCGCAAATAGGTCTTCGGCTTTCTCATATCGCCGCTGATCCAGATACATGACGCCGAGATCGACGTTGTAGCCGGCGCCCTCGCGGATCCGCTCCGGCTGCGTGGGACTCAGGAAGTTTTCCTGCTCGACCGCCATCTTGAGGAACCGTTCCCGGTCGCTGACGATCGGCTCCGGCGCGGCGGGTGGCGTGTCGTCCACGACCGGCGGCGGCGGCGGGGTGCGGCCGAGCATCATCCGTAATCCGACTCCGAGAAGTAGCGCCAAAACGACGGCCCCGGCCAGCATCAGGATCGCCCACGGCCGCCGCGCCGGCAGAGCGATCGTGTCCGCGTTGTCCGGCGGCGTCGGCGCCGTGGGGACCGGTTCCGTCCTCGTCGAACTCGGCGCCGGCAGGCTCAGACCCGCGAACGGATTGTCGCCGTTCGATTGGCCACGGACGCCCGCGAGTTCCCGCAGAATCTCCCGGCCCGTCTGCGGCCGCCCGGCCGGGTCCTTGCGCATCATCCGATTGATGAGCGCGACCAGTTCCGTGGGCAGCTCGGGCCGCAACTCCTGCAGCGGCTGCGGCTCGGCTCGGATGTGCTGCAGCGCCACTTCGATCGCCGTCGAGCCGCGGAACGGCGGCCGGCCGCCGAACATGTGGTAGCAAGTCACGCCGAACGAGTAGATGTCCGATCGCGGGTCCACCGGCTTACCTTCGGCCTGCTCCGGGCTCATGTACAGCGGCGTGCCGAGCGTCGTCTTGCTCTGCGTGAGGTTGAGGTTTTCTTCGTCCAGCACCCGCCGCGACAGGCCGAAGTCGGCGACTTTCACCTCGCCCTTGCGGGTCAGCAGGATGTTTTCCGGTTTGATGTCGCGGTGGATGATGCCGGATTCACTCGCCCGCTGCAGTGCCGCCGCGACCTGCCGCATCACCGACAGCCCCACCGGCACGTCGAGCCACGTCTTCTTGTCCAGATATTCGCGGAGCGTCCGGCCTTCGACGTACTCGAGGGCCATGTACTGCAGCCCGTCCGCCTCGCCGATGGCATAGACCTGGACGATGTTGGCGTGCGTGACGCGCGCGACCGCCTCCGCTTCCGCCTGAAAGCGTTTGAGTGAGGTCTGATTGGCCAGATGCTCCCGGCGGAGAAACTTGAGCGCCACTCGCCGTTTCAAGGAGATCTGATCGGCGAGATAAACCTTGCCCATGCCGCCCTGGCCCAGCCGGCGGACGACGACGAAGTCGCCGAACGTTCGGCCGACGAGCGCGTCGCCGTCGGCGGCGGGGGTGCCGCTCGGGGCGCATGGCGGACCGGGCTGGATCGCTTCGGCCATCGGCGGGTTTCGGCGCCGGCACGCGGCGCCCTACTTACAGCAGGCGACGAACGGGAATCTCATGGCAGGTCGTGTTGCCGTTTCCAGTATAGAGCACCGACCCGTCCGTTGAAAACCTCAGCATCTTGATCGGCGAGTCGAGTTCGTGGACGCTGACGGAATTCCCGGACTTCCGCTCCCAGGACCGGACCGTGTGGTCGTCGCAGCCGGCGACGACGTACTGCCCGTCGGGCGTGAACGCCACACAGGCGACCCGCGTCCCCGGGCCGCCGATCTCGTGCACCTGCTTCTTCGTCGTCACGTCCCAGATGTAAATCGTGGATTCCGGCGATGCGACCGCCAGATACTGCCCGCTGGGGTCGAACGCGAGGCTCATCGCCCCGCCGAGGAAGGTCGCGACCAGCGACTGGTCGGTGACGTTCCAAATGTTGACGGCGCCGTCGGAGCCGCTGGTGGCCAGCCAGTCGATGCCGCCGCACGCCAGCCACGGCTTATTCGGGTGGAACGCGAGCGCCTCGACGGTGCAGCCCTCGGCCGATTCGTTGATGATCAGTCGCGGTTCGCCGCTGGCCGGGTTCCAGAGCCAGGTGCTGCCGACGGTGCGGCACGCCGCCGCCAGCGACTGCGAGTCTTTCGAGAAGGTTAGGAAAGTCATCGGCGCCCGCGGGCCTTCGACGGGCGGTCGCATCGTCTGCGTCTTCACGTCGAAAATGTGCAGCCGCGAATCGGGGTTCGCGGACGTGGAAGCGATCCAGCGTCCGTCCGGGCTGCATGCGACTGCGAGCGGTTTCTGGACCGTACCGGCCGGCGGTTTCGGCTGCACGGACTTCAGGTCCCACACCTGTAGCTCCGACCCGCAGCAGTTGCTGACCAATAGACCGCTTCCCGCGGGCGACAGGTCGATCGGATGTCCCGACCGCGCCCCCTGCCCCGCGACGAGTTCGCCCTTGAGCGGGTCCCAAATGTGAATGACGCGGTCCGACCCGCCGACGGCCAGCCGCGACCCGTCCGCGGTGAACGCGAGGCACCTCACCTCTTCCTGGTCGCCCGGTAAGACACTTAGTTCCTTGCCCTTGGCGATGTCCGTCCACAGGTGGATCGTCGCCGCCGAGTCGGCGACGGCGAGAAGCTTCCCGTCCGGCGTAAAGGCGAGCGTGTACACCTGATCGGCGTGCGTATTCAGCAGCAAGAGCGGCTCGCCGGTGTGGATATTCCAGAGCCGAGCGGTCGTGTCCCAACCGGCGGAAACCAACAGTCGGCTACCGGGCTGCCATGCCACCACGGGGATCCGATCCGTATGCCCGCTGAGCGTGCGGAGCTTCTTCGCGCCGTTCAGTTCCCACACGTCGATCGTGCGATCCTCCGACGCGCTGGCGAGGAGCACCCCGTCGGACGTGTACGCGAGCGCCGAGATCGGCTCCTCGCCGTGCGACAGCTCTTGAATCGACTTGACGGTGTCAAGATCCCAGACGCGGATACTTCCGTCGTCGTGGCCGGTCGCGACCTGCCGTTTCGTCGGGTGAAATGCGATCGCCGTCACCCACGACGGCTGGTCGATCGTCGCGACGTCCGTGCCTTTGGCGACGTCCCACACGTGTAAGTCATCGCTGCCCGATGCCAGAAGCTTTGCGTGTGGCCCGAAGACCCAGAGCGTCTCGATGTCGCTCAGGAAACGCCGAATCAGCAGGCGACCGCTTTTATCCCACTGTCGCAGCGTCCCCGGCTCGTCCACGCTCCAGAGGCTGCCGTCGTCGGCATACGCCATCGCCAGCAGATCGCCGTCCGTGTGCCACTGCGGCTGGCCGAACGTGCGCGCGATCAGATCCTTTTCGAACCCCACGTCAGCGGAGGTCGGCGGTGTCGCGGGCGCGGTCATGTCGTCGAGGCCTCAAGGGTGAATACGGCCACTGGCGCGCTGGATCGCCTATACCACCTTACAATAATTCCGGACCGCAAGCGAGCAGAAGAATCAACAGGCCTCAGGCAATAGGCTATAGGCTGCAGGCTTTCGGTAGCCCGTCTCGAGCGGTACCTGAAGCCTAGGGCCTGGAGCCTCCAGTCTATGCCGCCCTCCGGTGAATTCGCCTACATCGATTGGCTGCGATCCCGAACGCCGGCCGATGCCCGGGTTTTGATCGGCCCCGGTGACGACACCGCCGCGCTGCGCCTCACGCCGAACACTTCGACGCTCGTCACGACCGACATGCTGCTCGAGGGGAGCTGCTTCATTCTTGCGGATGCAGGCCCGCGACGGGTCGGCCGCAAGGCAATGGCCGTCAATCTGAGCGACATCGCCGCGATGGCCGGCCGGCCGGTCGCCGCGGTCGTCAGCGTCGGCCTGCCGCGCGGCGAGCGTCGAGGCGTAAGCCCGACGTGGATTGCACAGGAACTCTACCTCGGCCTCCGCGACGTGGCCGACGCCTTCGACACCGCCCTGGTCGGCGGCGACACGAATAGCTGGGACGGCCCGCTGGCGATCTCTGTGACCGTCATCGGCGAGGCGACCGGCAGCGGACCGGTTCGGCGCAGTGGCGCTCGGCCCGGCGACTGGCTTTTCGTCACGGGCGCCCTCGGCGGTTCGATTCGCGGGCATCACCTGGACTTCATGCCGCGAATCCGCGAGGCGCTGCAACTGCACGCCGCGGTCGAATTGCACGCGATGATCGACATCAGTGACGGACTCGCCGCCGACCTGGCGCACGTCTGCGAGGAAAGCCGTTGCGGCGCCGTCCTGCGGGCCGAAGCCATTCCGATCACCGACGCGGCCCGGACGATGGACGACGGCAAGTCGCCGCTCGACCACGCGCTCGGCGACGGCGAAGACTTCGAACTCCTCTTCGCCATAAACCCCGACGACGGCCGCCGACTCATCGCCGAGCAACCGGTCGCCCGCGTCACGCTCGCTCACATCGGCGAGTGCACGACCGAAGGCCTGTGGCTCGAAACGACGGGCCGGCGCGAAAAGCTAGAGCCCCGCGGCTACGTTCATGCCTTCGACTAACTATTATCGTCGCTTCGCTTTCTTTGCAGTCCGTGTCGGCTTCCGCTTGGCCGTGGCCTTGGCGGGGCGTCGCTTCGCTTTCGTGGCCGTCTTCTTCTTCGACTTGGTGCGCGCCGCCGCCGGCGCGCGTTTCGCGGCCCGCCGCGCCGCCCGCTTCTTGACAGGTTTCTTCTTGGCCGTTTTTGCCGGCGGTCGCTTCTTCTTCGCCGGGCGCGGCGCCGGCGCGGCGGGCGCTGCCGGAGCTTCAGGAAGTGGCGGCGGGGCCGGCGGCATCTCCACCGGACTCTCAGCCCGCACTCGCTCGTCCTGCCTCAAATCGCAGCCGCGAAACTGGTCCCACCGTCCGGAGAATACGTCGCTCGCCTGGTCCTGAGTGAGGTTGTCCAGGCAACGATTTCCCGACTCGCCGGCCACTTGAAAAACGCACGAGCCGAGCGGGCCGCGGTCCGTCCCGTTCGCGTTCGACAGCGCCCCACCGATCGCCGGGTCGCCCCACGCTGAGCCCAAATCGAGAAAGTTCTGCCCGGTGATCGACGCCAAGCCTTGAACCGCTTGCTCTTTCGAGACCTCTCCCCCCCACAATCCGTTCGCCATGATCGGAAACCTCCATCCGCGGTTCCGTGCGGCGGCTAACCGTTTCGCCGCGACGTGCGGCGGAGCGCGACGCCCGCGTAGCCGCGGACATTGGACCAAAAACCGCGACTTCGTAATATCAAAAAGAGGCCGATTTTTCCTAATCCTTCCGCCCTGCGGGCGCTTCTAAGGATTCGGGCGGGTTCGCGCGTCGCGGATTCCCGAACTATCTTTGTCCGTGCCTCAGTGATCGCGCTCTGCGGGCGCGTCCGGACAGCCGTCGCTCGATCGCCCGATGACCAATAACCCTGCCGTGAAACGACTTCCGTACATCGCCCTTGCGGTGGCCTTCGCCGCGGCTGGCCTCTTACTGCTCAAACCGCCGGCGGGCGGAACGAGCGATCGCGTCTCTCCGGCGATGGTGGATCCGGCGCTAGCCCAGCCGTTGCCCGAAGTTATGCAGCTGCGGCCGGTCGTCCGTGAGCGCATCGTCCGGGAAGTGATCGAAGGCCGCCGATCGCTGCTCGCCGCCGCGGCGCTGTTCGGTGAGTTGAATCAGCTAGACGGTCAACCCCTGGACCGCTCCATGCGAGAAACGCCGGTCGGGAAGTTGCGCTTGCCCGGCCGCACCCTGTCCGAACGGCTCTGCCAACAGGTCGAGTGTTGGGTCCGGGTGGCCCTCCGCGACAATCCCCGACGGAGCGAGGCCGTTATGGCCCGACTCGAAGCGCAATACCGCAACGCCCCGCGCGATAACGGCGACATCCGATTGCCGGACCCCGCGAGCCTGGAATCGGTCGAGCAGCTTTTCGCCCAGGCCCGCGCCCGCCAGGCCCGGTTGTAACGCCGCCTGCCGCGCGGCCGACTATTTCGCCGGCACGACCGCGATCGAGCCCGTTTCCGAAACGTAGATCAGATTGTTGTTGTTCTCGTCGCGATAGACTTCGACGCCGTGCTTTTTGGTGGCCGTGGTGAAGTTCAGTTCCGCCGCCGCCCGGACCTGGAAGCTCAGCCCGTACTGCCACTTCGGCGCTTTGACCTGCGGCGCTTCTGCATAAAGTGGCGACGCCAAGTACACCGCGATCCCACCCAAAGAGAACGCCACGATCAGAGCAAACGTCATTGTTCGTCGTGTCATCGACCTCGCCTCCGATTGGATCATCCCCATGCCGGCGTGGCCGCCCCGTCTGTGGTCCGCCAGTACGGCGCCCACACCATCGTCAGCAAGACGACCGTCACCGCCGACTTCTTCGGCTTGACCTCGAACGTCTTGAGCGGCTCGGTCGACGGGTCGGTGGTCGCAACCAGCTCGTCGGTTTCAGTCTGAACTTGTGCTTCCAGGTCCGCCAACTGCTGTTTGAGCGCTTCTTCGGTCTCCTTGGCCCGGGCGACGTCCGAGGATTCTTTTGAGATCTTGCCCAGGCCGCGGGCGGCCGTGGTCGCTTTGCCGATGTTGGTCGACGACAGCACTTTTCGGCCCATGATCGCGCCGAGGACGGTCGAACCGACCGACAGCACGCTCGAGAACTTCGACTGCGTGGCCTGCTCTTCCTGCGTCTGCACCGCCTGAGCCGCTTTGCGAATTCGCTCCTGCAGCGTCGCGATCTTCGGGGCGTACTTTTGCCTCAGTTTCTCGACCTGGCGGTCACGCTCTTCGCGCGCGGCGTGCCGCAGCCGCACGCGGAAGTCCCCCTCGGACTCTTCCGGTTTCGACGCCTCGCCGGTACTCGGGCTCTGGTAGATTGTCGCCTTCTGCCAGCGGAGAACGGCGTCCACGAACGTCTTCTTCCAGGCGTCGTAGTTCTTCGCCTTGGCGGCGGCCGCTGGCGCGGCGTCGAATGTGCCTTCCACCGGGTCCGTCTCGAGATCGCTGTGGGTCACGGGAATCTCTTGCGAGTGGTCCCAGTCCACCGGCACTGCCTCGTCCGTAATCGCGGCCAGCCAGGAGAACTCCCGCGTTTCGGAGATGCCGAGTTTCGAGTCGTTCAGGTCCGCCTTGCCGCATGCGAGGAGCATGGCGACGTAGACGAGGCTCGACTCGTCCGGCCCGGCGGCCCGCGACGGCAGGAAGTACTGTTTGATCTCCGGCGGTAATAGTGGCCGCGCACCCGTCTTGTCGCTCGGCCCGGGGAGACTGGCCGGCGCCGTCGAGTCCGCGGCTGCCGCTCTTCTCGTCGTCGCAGATTGTCCCGTCGCCTTGATCGGGTCCATAAGTGACTTGATTTGCGCCCGATTCAGCGGACCGCGCAGGTAGGATAGCGCCCACCGCACCTGAAAGACGACGGTGCCGTCCTCGTGCACGTTGTGCATCAGGAAGACGCGATTGCCGACTCCCGCGATCGTCCGTTCCATCGCCGCCCGATCAAACCCCGCCGACGCCGACGCCGCGGCCCCTTCCAGGCCGTCCAACACCCGCTTCTTGTCGCGGTCCGTCTGGAGCCGGCCGATGAACCAGGTGCCGCAATTGGACAGCCCCTTGTAGTCGAGGTCCACCGGGTTCTGCGTCGCCAGCACCACGCCGAGCCCGAACGCGCGGGCCTGTTTCAGGAGGGTCAAGAGCGGCTGTTTCGACGGCGGGTTCGCGATCGGCGGGAAGTAGCCGAAGATTTCGTCCATGTAGAAGAGGGCGCGGAGGCTCGTCGTGCCCGATTGCGCCCGCATCCACGAGATCGTCGCGGACAGAAGTTGCGTGACGAAGAACATCCGCTCGCTGTCGTTCAGGTGGGCGATCGAGAAGATGGCGACCCGGGGCTTGCCGTTCGCCGCGTGCAGCATCGCCCCGACGTCGAGCGGCTCGCCCTGCAGCCACACATCGAAACCCGGCGACGCCAGCAGGTTGTTCAACCGCATCGCCAGGGCGAACCGCTCTTTCGCCGGGAAGAACGAATCCAAGTCGACGACGCCGATCCGGTCGACCGGCGGCGTCTGAATCTGGTGCACCAGCGTGGGCAGGTCGAGGTTTTCGCCTTCCTTCCACGCGGTTTGCAAGATCGTGCCGATGAGGATCAGTTCCCGACTCTGGGTCGGATCGACTTCGACGCCCATCAACGTCAGCAGCCCGTTCGCCGCCGCCATCACCCGCTCTTTGAGCGCCTCCGGGTCGTCGCGAACGGACTTGTCCGGGGCCTCGAACGACTTCAACACGGAGACGGGGAGCCCCGCCGTGTTGCCCGGCGTATAGACGACGACTTCCGCCGCGTCCCGCAGCATCTTGATCCGGGCGCCGTCCTGGCCCCATTCGGCCAATCCCTTCTTCCACAGACTCGCCTGCTGGGCGGCGAATTCCGCGGTCGTCTGGCCGCGCTTTTTGGCGTCCTCGGCGTTGACCCACGGCTCGAAATCGCCCGCCTTCAGGTCAGGAAAAGTCAGCATCAGGTTGGCCAGGTCGCCTTTCGGGTCGACGACGATCGCCGGGATCTGATCGATCGCCGCCTCTTCGAGCAGCGTCAGGCACAGCCCGGTCTTACCGCTGCCGGTCATGCCGACGCACACCGCGTGCGTCACCAGATCGGCCGCGTCGTAGAGGACGAGGTCGTCCTTCGTGGTCTTCGTTTTGAGGTCGTATTCGCGGCCGAGATAAAACAGGCCGAGTTTCTCGAAGTCGGCGACGGCGGGAACGGATGGCATGGCTCTGGACGCGGTTTGGGCCGATGATGACGTGGGAACGACTGCCCGAAACTATACCGCCGGAGAGTCGCAGCGGGTAGGGTGAGCGCAAACTCCGGTGAGCGGGGTCGCGTGAGCGCCCCGAGGACTCCCAAAAGCCAGTGACTTTTGCAAGTCCTCGGGGCGCTC
>DATJGQ010001237.1:0-4007 GCA_035494815.1 Gemmataceae bacterium | reverse complement strand
CCAGCCGACGCTAATGCGGCCGCCCCGCGGGGTGTACTTGAGCGCGTTGTCGACCAGGTTGCCGAGAATCTGGTCGAGTGCTTCCTCGTCGGCCCAAACGGCGATGTCGTCCGCGTCGACGGCGATGACTCCTTCGACCATCCCGGCCAGGATCGTCCGCAGCTGCTGGCGGTCCTCTTCGAGCCGGGCGAACTGTGCCGCGAGGCGTTCGCTCATCTGGTTGAAGGTGCGGGCGAGCGTGCCCACCTCGCCACGGTCGGCGGCGTAGACCTTGTGGCCGTATTCGCCCGCGGCGATCTGTTCGGTGCCGGCGGTCAGTTCCCGGAGCGGCCGGGTGATCCGCCGCGCCAGCCAAAACGTGAGGCCGAGCCCCCCGAGGGCGGTGCCGACGCCCGCCGCACCGACGAGATGCCGAATGCCGGCCAGCTGCTCCTGCACCTGCGTGAGCGGCAGCGCGACCCGCACGAACGCCACGTCGCCGCCGCGCGAACGCATCGCCAGATACATCATCTGTTCCTGGAGCGTATGACTGAACCGCGTGGCCGTGCCGTAGGGTGCGTCGCGGGCCTGCCGCACCTCGGGACGGTCGGCGTGGTTTGCCATCAAGGCGGGGTCTTCATCCGAGTCGGCAAGCACACGGCCGTCGTCGGCCAGGAGCGTGACACGGACGGGTACCTCACGGCGTAGTTCGGCCAGTCGGTCGCGCAAGCCGCTCCCGACCCCGCCGGGCGGGCCCCGGAGCGCCTCGCCGATCAGGACCGCTTTCGTCCGCAGACTCTCCTCAATCTGCTCCAGCGAGTAGCGTTCCACCCGCGCGAGCACGACACCGCCCAGCAACCCAATCGCTGCCAGCAGGAGCAGGCTATAGGTGCCAAAGAAACGCCAGAACATTGCAGTGACTGTTTGGGCACGGATATTTCGTGACTCAATATTCACAACTATAGAAAGCTGACCGACCGACTCGCATAGGCGAACTTCCGCCGCGACGCCATAATGGCGGGACATGGACGAAGCCCCGATTCGATTGACCTACGACGGCGGCACGGTCGTCGTAGCAGGCGCGGCGGGGGAGCGGCTGCTCGCCCTGCCCGGCGTGCGGTTCGACCCGCGCACGAGCGGCCACCGGGCCGAGGGACACTTCTACCGCTCGATCGTGGAATATCTCCGCGGGCAGAAGATCCCGTACGCCGACGACGCCCGGCAGTGGCAGGCGACGCCGTGGACCGTTTACGGCGACCGCGTTCCATTCCCGCATCAGACCGAGGCGGTGGAAACCTGGTGGCGGGAGTACGGCCGCGGCGTGATCGTCCTGCCGACCGGGACCGGCAAGACGTTCGTCGCGATCCTCGCCATCGCGAAGTCGGCACGCCCGGCGCTCGTCGTCACGCCGACAATCGACCTGCTGAATCAATGGTACGGCGAACTGTCCGAAGCCTTCCGCGTGCCGATCGGCCTCATGGGCGGCGGGCATCATGACATTCAGCCGCTCACCGTCACGACCTACGACTCGGCGTACATCTACGCCGACAAGTGCAGCAACCGGTTCGGGTTGTTGGTCTTCGACGAGTGTCATCACTTGCCCGGGCCGACCACGCAGGTGACCGCGCTGGCGAGCCTGGCACCGTTCCGGCTCGGGTTGACCGCGACCCCGGAACGAGCCGACGGCCTCGATAGCTCCTACCCCGACTTGATCGGCCCCATCGTGTATCGCCGCGAAATCAAGCAGCTGGCGGGTGACTATCTGGCGGAGTATCGCACGCGGCGACTCTACGTCGATCTGGCGCCGGCGGAGTTGGAGCGGTACCAGCAGTGCCGCGAGATCTATCGCGGCTTTCTGGCCCACCGCGGCATCAGCCTGGGTGGGTCACACGGGCTGCAGCGTTTCATCCAGGAGTCGTGTCGATCGGCCGAAGGGGCAGAGGCGTTTCGCGCGTTCCGCGAGCAGCGGCGGTTAGCCCAAGCGGCGCCGGCGAAGCTCGATCTGCTCGCGTCGTTGTTGGAAACGCATCGCGGCGAGCGGACGCTGATCTTCACCGCCGACAACGCGACCGTCTACAAGATCGCGCGACAGTTTCTGGTACCGGCGATCACGCACCAGACCAAGACGAAAGAGCGGCGGGCGATCCTAAAGCGATTTCACGCGGGGGAGTACAACGTGCTGGTCACCAGCCAGGTGCTCAACGAAGGGGTGGACGTCCCGGCCGCGGGAGTGGGAATCGTGCTGTCTGGAACGGGGAGCGTCCGCGAACACGTGCAACGGCTCGGGCGACTATTGCGGAAATTCGAAGGCAAGCAGGCGATTCTGTACGAAGTCGTCGCCCGGGGCACGGCCGAGGAGTTCACCAGCGACAAGCGGCGGCAGCATCATGCGTATCAGTGACGGCCCGGCATAAGGCTCAGAAGCTGGGCCGGACCATCCGCTTGCGACAGACTTTGCCGTCGGCATCGAGCGCGATCACGATGCAGCCGGGCCCTTCTGGCTCTTTCCATTCGATGAATCGATTCGGCCGATCGACTGGCGCCCCCAAGGCCCCCTGAGGTAATTCCTCCGACAGATCCGTTCCCGGGCCGCCGAGCAGCGCCTCGACCTCAGCCAGCGTTGCACCGTCCTTGATTCTGTCGTAGTTGTGGGTCGAGTACCTCCCGGCCCTGCGGTCCCCGTACAGTAGGAAGCCCACGGCGACCGCTATCATGACGAGGGCAACGGTCTGGACCGCGACGGCAAGGCGGCGCCCGCGCGGCGGGGCATGTTGGCTCATTTTTTGTGTCCAGAGACTGCGACGGTGTGAATGTTAACCGGAAGTCTCGTCCGCGTCCGCTACTCGCGCCAGCGCATCCTCCCCGTCTACGTCGCCGCCGACGATCCGGCGAACCTCGAACTGGCGACGCGACTGTTGGAGGCGTTCCGCGGCCGCGAAGGCATCAGCCGCGGGGAATTGGCGGACGACCTCGCCGAAACTTTTGGGGACCGCCCGGGCCAGTTCTTGCAGCAGGGCCTCATCAAGCTTCTGGAAGATCGCTGCGAATTCGCGGTCGTCTCGGGGCATCCGCCGGACGCACTGCGGGAAGCGGTCTTCCGTTCGGCTGCCGCCGCCCGGGCCGGCGGCACGTTCGATCGGACGGCAGTGCTCGAACGGGTCTCCAGGGAGTTGGGGCTGCCCACCACGGATGTCGAAGCCGGACTGTTCGCGGACCTCAAGAGCGAGCAGCAACTCGTGAAGTTTCAGGACACGACGGCCGAGCGGTTGTTGCAACGGTACAACGTCGCGCTCGCGCAGGCAGTACTCCTCCGCGCGGTCGGGGTGGCCGTCGATATTCGCCGCGAACCGCCGGCCCGATTGCGCCGGCTGTTCCGGCTCGTCAAGTTCCATCGACTGGTGTGCGAAGTCGAATCTCTCGGGCCGGAGGCGTATCGGCTCAAGCTCGACGGGCCGATGAGCCTCTTCACCGCGACGCAGAAGTACGGATTGCAACTGGCGCTGTTTCTGCCGGCCGTGTTGCATTGTCGCGACTTCACGCTTACCGCCGACTTGCGCTGGGGCCCGCAGCGGAAGCCGAAGACGTTTACGCTGACGCCGGCCGACGGACTGGTGCCGCCGCAACCGGAACAGGGCACATACGTGCCGCCGGAGTTGGCAATGTTTGCCGAGCAGTTCCGCAAGAAGGCGGCCGGCTGGGAATTGCACGAGGAGTCGGCCGTCTTCCCGCTCGGCGGCGGCTTCTGGGTGCCGGACTTTAGGCTGAAACATTTGGAAGACGGCCGCGAGGTCTACTTGGAGGTGCTCGGGTTCTGGCGGCGGTCGAGCGCGGAAGCCCATTTGCGGCGGTTGAAGGAACACGCGCGTACGCCGTACATTCTGGCGGTGTCTGAGCAGCTGAAGATCGACGAGAGCGAACTGGAGGGATTACCGGCCGAGGTGGTGCGGTTCAAGGCGATGCCGCTGCCGGATGAGATTGTGAAGCGGGCGGAGAGAATGATTTCCGTTTAGCCGCGACGCGAGTCTTCG
>DATJGQ010001236.1:0-3260 GCA_035494815.1 Gemmataceae bacterium | reverse complement strand
CGGCCATCGGCGGATTCGTCGGGGAAAAGTCGGCGGCGAGTTGGAAGACGTTGCGTTCCGGGCCGGGGAGCACGAACGCCGCCAGTTTGGCGTAGCGTTCCGCGGGCGGCAGTTGTCGCGCGGCCAGCAGCGTCGGCCGCGCGCTCTGCATGAAGTACGATTCGCCGACCAACGCCCGCCGCGTCGCGCCGTCCATGCTCGCTGTCGGGCCTCGGACCAGCATGTCGGCCATCACTTCGGCCGGCACGGTTTTCGGCCAGTCGCCGGTGAGGACGACGTTGCGGACGCGGGCGCTCGATTTGCCCTTGTCGTGGTAGAGGCCGAACGAGCGGTCGTCGTCGCCCGACAGCGGCTGTTCGTAAACGACGGCGCCGTTCAATTCGAGCGTCACCACGGCCGGGCCCATCTTTACGGCCAGCGTGTTCCAGTCACCGTCCTTGAGCGGCAGCGTCTTGGGCCCACGGCGGTGTTCGGGGACGGATCGCGTATTGTCGGGCGCCAGGCCGGTCCAGTCGTCGTCGCCGCCGCCAGTCAGCCAACGCAGCTGCACGCCGTCGGTTGCGAGCAGAAACGCCAGCCGGCCGAGACACGGGTGGACTTCCGACTCGCCAAGCTTGTAGAGGAACTCATAGCGGAGGACTTCGCCGGGCCGCAGCGGGCGGAAGTAGCCGAGGTGGCTGGGCGTGACCGCCGCGCCCGGGTCGTCGATCCGCCGGCCTTCGAGCACGCCGTCCTTCGCCTGCCAGTCGAACAGTTTCTCGCCGCGCGGCCGCGGGTTGCCTTCGGCGTCGTATTCGTAGTCGCCATCGTCGTAATAGTAGTACTGGTAGAACTGGTCTTCCTTCCGCAGGCGCTGCGGTTGCGACTCGGTGTAGAGCGTGGCGACCCAGCCGGTGATGCGGTCGCCGTCCACCAGCCGCACCTCGCGCGGGATGACTGGCGTGCCGGTCAGTTTGAAGTCGCGAAAGACGGTGTGTCGTTCGCGACTGCAAAAAAGCGTCAACCACGGGCTCGTCGGGGCGTTGTCGCCGATCTCGTGAAACCGCCGGCCGTTGATGGACGCCGTTACTTTCCGGTCGGCGATGTCGAAGGTGAAGCGGTTGAACGCCTCGAACCGGAGGCTCTCGGCGGGGTGGTACTGTTGCTCGTGTTTGCCGACCGGCCAGACCGTGCTCGGGGCCTGGCCCTGGTTGGCCTCGTAGATGATGCCGGCGTACCCCGCGTGGCCCTCCGCGAACTGGCCTTCAAAGGCGTCGACGGTGAAACCGAAATTGCCGGTGAGCGGCAGGTCGAAGAGCAGGTACTGCATGTCGGGACCGAGCAGGTGGGCGACGTGGCCCTCCTGGGCGACCCACCACGCCGGCACGCGATTGCCGTTCTTGGTGCGGGCGCCGAGCGTGCCGCCGGCGTGCCAGAACGCCAACCCGGGATCGCGCGGATTCCCCGCTTGCGGCTTTGCGACGCGGCGAGCCTTCGCCAGCGCCAAATCGTTTCGCAACTGGATGATCATCGGCCAGTTTTTTGCCCGGGTCGCCTGACGGAGCATCTGCTCGCCGAGCGCCTCGCCGAGGGCGGCCAGGCCCGCGTCGGACATGCAAGCCCGGGTCAACAGGTAATCGCTCCAGTTGACGACCTCCTGCTGAGGCTCTTCCATGTACGGGTAGTACCGCGGCCCGGTCTGCGGCGGCGGCGGTGGGACGTCCATCTTCTTCTTGAACTCGGCCAGGTGCTCACCGATGTCTTTCGCGACGCCCGCGCCCTGGCCGCGCGCGATCTGCGCCAGCCAGTGGAGCGGTTTGGCGTTCTCGACCTTCTCGTCGGCCAGTTTCTTTAGCTCGGCGGCGAGTGCGTCGAGCTGCCCGATCTCTTTGGCGGCGTCGACCAACAGCCCGACGGTACTGACGACGCCGTCCGGCGGGACGGTCGGCGTGCCGAAGACCGGCGGCGGCGCGTCGGTCGGGACGAACGCCCCGAGTAGCCGGACCGACTTGCGGGCCGCGGTCGGAAGCGTCCACGGCTTAAGCAGGTCGTACCGCTCCTGCGCCGGCCGCGTCACGAACTGACGGAAGAAGACGCCGGTCAGGTCGGCGAGCGCGTCGGTCGACACGTACCGTTGCTGGTTTTGCGGCAGGTCGGCGGCAATGCCCATGAGTTCGAGGGCGTCCGGCAGCAGCCCGCCGCGGATGAACTCGCGGGCGACCTGTTGCGCCTGTTGAACGACCGACGCGTCACCGGAACCCGATTTGAGGGCGTTCTTCGTCGCGCGGGCGGAAACGTCCTTGAGGAGGGCCTTCGCCTCCTCGGGCCGGTTTTTGGCGAACTGGTGGCGGGCGAGTTGCAGCATCAGGCCGTTGGCCTGTCGCTCGGCCCGCGAGTTGGCGAGGTTTTTCGCCGCCTTGTCGAGCAGCGCCGCGGCGGCCGGTTCGAGGTCCGTCCATTCCGGCTGATCCAAGAGCGGCAGTGCGACGTGGGCGACGAGGTCGGCGGTGTTCTGCAGCGTGTCCTTTTGCATTCGTTGCGTGAACCAGTCCAAGAGCGCGGGCAACGGCGACGGCTGCTTGCCCGCGACGGCCGTCTGGGCTAGCAGCACGCGGGCCGACAGCTCGCCAAGCGGCTGAGACTGGCGGGCTTCGGCTCGTTTGCGGAGATCGTCGAGCTTGCCGGCGGCGGCGGCGGTTTCGGCGAGGAGAACGCCGAGGCTCCGGGGCTTCTCGCGGAACGTGTACGTCATCGGCCGGATGTAGAGAAACACCTCCGACGGGCGGGCGTCGGGCAGGACGATGGCAGCGAGCGATTCGTAGATTTCCGCCGCCGGGACGCCGGCGCGCTTCCATTTGCCGACGAGGGTCGCGACCGCCGTCTCGACCTCGCCGCTGTGGGGGTTGGCGCTGTCCGTCATCGGCGAAGGCGAAACACCGGACGAGTAATAGATCCGACCGCGCGGGTCGGCCGGCTGCGGGTTGTTGACGGGTGGACCGCCGCGGAGCGCGTCGCGGATCGACCTCTGGGAAAGGGCGTGCATGTTCTTGTCGGTGGCCATCGTCGCGATCTGCCGGGCCTGGTCGAACTGGCCGATCGTCACCACGGGGACCATCGAGTTTGAACGTGCGGGTGCCGTCGCGGGCGGCGGCGGCGCGGCCTTAGCGAGAGGGGGCGGGACTTGTAGGACGAACGTGGAGACGACGAGGGATTGTACGAGTGTCGGGATTGCAGTGGGTTGACGGGTGCCATGCCCACGGCTTTGCGTGGGCATGGAGGCG
>DATJGQ010001235.1:0-2284 GCA_035494815.1 Gemmataceae bacterium | reverse complement strand
CTGAGCTACGCCGGCTCGGGCGGACGAACACCTGAGTCTAGCATAGCGGCCTTCGCCGTCCTGGGCCGATCCGCGTAGACTGCGCGCGGAGGGAAGCCATGGTGCTCAAACGGATTGGCGTGCTGTCGGCGGCCAAGGTCGCCGGCGTGATGTACGCGGCGCTCGGCCTCGTCGTGGGGCTGGTCTTTGCGGGGATGGCGTCACTCGTGCCCTTCGCGTCGCACGAGAGCGGCGTGCCGTCTTGGCTCGCGCCAATGTTCGGCGTCGGCGCCCTCATCGCCGCGCCCATCTTCTACGGTGTCATGGGATTCGTCATGGGCGCCGTCAGCGCGGTCCTGTACAACCTGTTCGCCGGACTGGTCGGCGGCCTCGAGTTGGACATCGAGCCCACCAAATCCGACGCCGCGCTCTCACCTTAGAATCCTTCGATGCCGCGAGCCCGGCTGCTGTGGTTGCCCGCGATGGTTGGCGTGATCGCCCTTGCGTCCTGCAACTCAGCCGAGGGCGGACCAGATACGCTACCGAAGAACCCGGGAACCGTCGTGGTCGTTGTGCGCGACACCGCCGGAAGTCCGGTCCCGAATGTTCGCATCGAGATCACGGAGCCGAGCAACATCGGCGGCTTCTTCGGCGTCGCCGCTTGGACCGACACGAACGGCAAGCGCTCGTTCCCGGGCATCCCGGCGGGGGAGCGGCCCGTCGCCATCACCTTGCCGGCCGGATACGGCGCCGGACCGGAAGGCCTTACCCAGACTGTTACCGTCAGGACGATTCTGAGCGTGACCGTCACGTTCACGCTCGTTCGTCAATAGACAGAAGGCGCGTTCGCCCGCAGCCCGTCGCCCGCAATCGTCGCCGGCGGCCTGCAGCTCGTCGCCCGCACCGCCATATAATCCGCGTCCGGAGTCACCCCCATGGGACCTCGTGCCTTCGCCGGTCTGTGCGCGTACGCCGCCGCGGCATGCTTTGTCGTCGGCATGGCCACCGCCGTCGCCGTGACGCCGACCGCCGCGTTTCCACCGCCGCCTTCGCTCGTCGTTCAAACTGTCGCGTTCACCGCCTGGCACCTGCTGCTCTTGCCAGTCGTCGCCGCCGTCGACGCGCCGGCCTGGGCGAAAGGCTCCGGCTACGCGTGGATCGCCATCGATAACGTCATTGGCTTCTGGAGTTACTTCGGCACCGGACAGGATCTCGTGATCCCGTCGCGGTGGGGCGTCCACATCGCCGCCGCGACGTGGATCGCCGGCGCGAGCATGAGTGCGCGAGGCGCCGTTCGCGCCGTCGGCATGCTGGCCGCGGGGCTTCTCGTGCTCGTGTCGTTCGCGGGTCCCTTCGTCGGGCAGGCTCGAGCGTTTCAGACGCTCGGCGCGCCGTCGCTGGCGATGATTGTGTGGGTGTGGCTGGTGGGACGGTCGCTCAGAAGCGCGCACTGAGAAATGCCTTGAGGCATGCGCGCCGATTGGGCGCCCATGCCTCAAGGGGGTGACCGGCGGCATGCCCGAACGGCGCTCGACTGCCGCCCGTCTCCAGCCGCCGCGACGCCGCTACATCGTCGTGCGCTTGCCGTGCTTCCGCGGCCGGTCGGCGTCGGTCCGCTGCTCTTCCGGATTCGAGTCCGCGTCATCGGACGCCTCGAACTCCTCGTCCTCGTCTTCGTCGTCCGATTCGAACTCGTCGTCCTCGTCGTCAACCTGCTCGTCGGCATCGCCGGTGTCGGCCGCCCGCGAGCGTTCCTGACGCTCGCTCTGCGAGGACACGCCACCGCGATCCTGCTGAGAACGTTCAGGCGTTGCCCGCGACGTGTTGCGACGATCGCCCTGACCATCACCTTGGTCGTTGGCGTCGTCGTTCGCATCGTCGCCGGTCCGCCGGTCCTGTCCCTCTGACTGAGCGGCATTCCACGTTCGCGCATCCTGCCCGTGCTCGCCAAGCGGCGTGCCGCCGCCCTGCGAACCGGCCTCGCGCGGATTGGTCGTCACGTTCCGCTCCGCGTCCCGGCCCTCCGAGCGCTGGCCGGACTGTGCCGAACCTGTGTGCTGCGGGTTCTGATTCCTGTCGTTCTGTTGCATGTTTTTCCCTCGAACGCGGGAAAGAGCAACAGATGTGCCGAGAAGGGCGACAGCGACGGGCGGCGGGCGACTGGGATGGGACGCGGGCGCAGGGGGCAGGCACGGAGGGGGCGGGCGCGGGGGGCGGGGCAGGGAACACAAAACACAGCACGCGGTGCCGGGGCGAGGCGCCGCGGGCCTCAAAAAACAACGGCGGACCCGCGTGTGCGGATCCG
>DATJGQ010001234.1:0-2139 GCA_035494815.1 Gemmataceae bacterium | reverse complement strand
TGCGACGCCGTCGGCCAGGCCTCCGAGACCAGTGCCACGCCCGCCGGCCACATGCCGCCGACGCCCAGGCTCGCGAGGAAGCGCAGGATCAGAAACTGTTCGGGCGTCCGCACGAACCAGCCGGCGCCGGTGAAGACCGAGAAACAAACGATGCTCCAGCCCATCGCCCGCACGCGGCCGGCGCGGTCGCCCAACCGGCCGAACATCGCGCCGCCGACGGCCCCGCCGAGCAGGAACGCCGCCGTATACCAGGCGAACCACTCGCCGATGTGGGCCTCGTCCAGCCTCGCCGCCGTCTCAGCCGACGATCCATAGAGGAGGTCGCGGGCGGCCGCCCGGGAGACGAGCGGCCCGAGCCCCATCTCGATGCCGGCACATAGCCAGCCGAGAAATGCCGCCGCCAAAATGACGTTGCGGTCGCGGTCGGTTCGGACCGAAATGCTCATCAAGCCCTCCTGCTGTTCAATACACCAATGTCAGTCTTAGCGAGGCCGTGTCATGCGTCGTCGCCGTGTTGTGCCGCATCGCCGCGTCGCCTTGGCGGCTCTTCTTGCTGTGGCGGCGCTGAGCGGTCGTTTAGCGGCGGCGGATACCGTCGAACAGTGGGGCGTCTTCGAGCTGACGCTCGCCGGCCCGACCGACGGCAACCCGTTCGTCGACGTGAACCTGGGCGCGACGTTCGAGTGTGGGGGAGAGAGAATCAGCATTTCCGGCTTCTACGATGGTGAGGGCAAATACAAAGTTCGCTTCATGCCCGACCGCACCGGCGAATGGCGCTACGTCATCCGCAGCCAACTGCCGGCGCTCGACAACAAGTCGGGCACATTCCGATGTCTCAAGCCATCGACCGGCAACCACGGCCCGGTCCGGGTGAGTCACACGTACCACTTCACGTACGCCGACGGGACGCCGTACTTCCCCATCGGCACGACTTGTTACGTCTGGAATCATCAGGGCGACGCACTCGAACAACAAACGCTCGCGACACTCAAGCAAAGCCCGTTTAACAAGCTGCGGTTCTGCGTCTTCCCGAAGCATTACGCGTACAACCAGAACGAGCCGCCGCTGTATCCGTTTGAGAGTCCTCGGGGCGCTCACGCAACCCCGCTCGCCGGCCGGTGGGACTTCACTCGATTCGATCCTGCCTTTTTTCAGCATCTCGAGCGGCGGATCGCCGATCTTCGCGACCTCGGCATCGAGGCCGATCTGATCCTGTTCCACCCGTACGACAAAGGCCATTGGGGCTTCGACCGCATGCCGGCGGAAGTGGACGATCGCTATTTGCGCTACATCGTCGCCCGGCTGGCCGCGTATCGCAACGTCTGGTGGTCGCTCGCCAATGAGTTCGACTTCATGGCGGAAAAGACGGATGCGGACTGGGACCGCTTCGGACGCATCGTCGCCGAGTCGGACCCGTACGGACATCTACGGTCGATCCACAACGGCACGCGCCTTTACAACCACAACCAGCCCTGGGTCACGCACGCGAGCATCCAGAACGGCTCGGCCGTCGCCGAGGTCGGGCGGGCGGTCCTGTACCGCGATGTCTACCGCAAGCCCATCGTCCTCGACGAGGTGAAATACGAGGGCGACATCCCGCAGCGGTGGGGGAACCTCTCGGCCGAAGAGATGGTACACCGCTTCTGGGTCGGGACGATCGCCGGCACCTACGTCGGCCATGGCGAAACCTATCGCCGGCCGGATGATGTGTTGTGGTGGTCGAAGGGCGGCGTACTCCGCGGGCAGAGTCCGCCGCGGATCGCGTTTCTCCGCAAGGTCATCGAGTCAGGGCCGGCCACCGGGATCGATCCGATCGACAAATGGCAGGACGACCGCACCGCGGGCAAGGCTGGCGAGTATTATCTCGTCTACTTGGGCAGAGAGCGGCCAACCGAGTGGACGTTCGAGCTGCCGCGGGCGGGGCTCAAGAGCGGGATGCGTTTCGCAGTTGAGATACTCGACACCTGGGGAATGACGGTCACGCCGGTGGACGGGGAATTCGTCATTCGCGCGGATCCGGGGTATCGCTATCGGAGTGAAGGCGAGCGGACGGTCAAGCTGCCGGGGAAACCTTTCGTGGCACTCCGCATCCGGAAGACGGGATAAGTAGGGGAGACGAAGATGTATCGTACACTGCTG
>DATJGQ010001233.1:0-2955 GCA_035494815.1 Gemmataceae bacterium | reverse complement strand
CGGAGGACGCGCCGGATTTCAGCCATCATTTCCTGATGTTGGGTGTGGTGCTCGATCGTCTCGAAGCTCACGACCAGGTCCACCGATGCCGTCGGGATCGGCACAGCGGCGCAGGCGCCCACGTCGAAACGCAGGTTGTCGGCCCGGTAGGCGAGCCGGGCGTGTTCGACGGCCCCCGCGTCCGCATCGATTCCGATCACTTCGCTCGCCACTCGAGCCAGCAGATTCGCGCCGTACCCCTCGCCGCATGCGAGGTCGAGGACGACTTTTCCGTGGGCCATGTCGGCGGCCACAGCATAACGGTGCAGGTGTTCGTACGCGATGTCCCCACCGACCTGCGGTACGAGTCGTTCACCCGTCCAAGCGAGATCCGGGACCACGTCTCAACCCCCGCAGGCCATCAGGCCGCCGCTGACGCCTCAGCCACCTTGCACACGTTCCGATCGGCGTCCGGGCCCATCAGCTTGTAGAGGCGGCAGTCGCAGTCCGCGAAGATCGCCGTATGCCGTGTCGTGAGAAAGTCGGCGAACTCGCTGTAATGGTCCAGCCACCAGAATGCCGTGCTCGGAAGGAGCAGGTATTCGACCCCGGCTCTGCGGAGCTCTTCCAGGTGTTCTACCGCCGCGGCGCTGTCTGCCGGATAGTAGCCGGCATACACCCCGTCGGCGGACCGCGGGAAGTGCCACGCCCGCCGGCCGCCCAGATCCAGCAGGTCCTCGTCCCCTTTGCTCGCCACCAGTATGGTCGCCCCCGCCGGGACTATCTCGTCGACCGCCCGCCGCACCCGCCGCCGCAATTCCACGTAGGAGGCAGTGATCCGCTTCTCGTACGGCGGCCACGGCATTAACCACTTCTCCTCCCATCGCCGGCGGTTTGACGCAAAAAGTCGGCTATACGCGACCTCGGCCAGCTCGCCTAGCGACGCCTGACCGAAGTGGTGCACGAACACGTCCTCGGCGCACACCACGCGGTACCCGGCCGCCCGCACGCGCAGGGCGTAGTCGTCGTCCTCAAATAGCCCGACCTCAAACCGCTCGTCCAGGGGGCCAACTCGCTCGAAGACCTCCCGCCGCAGCGCCGTGCAGTACATGGCAAGCATGCGAATGTTAAACGTCTCGCCCCGCTGGTCTGACGCCCGAAAGGCGGCGAATCGCTCGAACTCGCCGTAAGTGCGGTAGGTCGTCTCGACCTGGGCCTCGTTGCCGGTCCGGTTCGTGACCGGTCCGACCATTCCGACGCCGCGATCGCTCAAGTGCCGCACCAGGCCTGTGAGCCAACCGCGCGGCACGACCGTGTCGTTGTTTAGCAACACGAGCGCGCCGCCGACGGTCATGGCCAATCCCTGATTCGTTGCTGCGGCGAAGCCGCGGTTCGCGTCGTTCAGGACGACACGTACCGTGGGTCGCAGCTCCTCCAGGACGCGGAGGTAGTCGGGCGTACCGTCGGTTGAGGCATTATCGACAGCGATCACCTCGTAGTTGGGGCCGTTGGTGTTCGCCAGAAGACTCTCCAGGCACAGCCGCGTGAATGCGAGCTGGTTGTGGGTCACAATGACCACGCTCGCCGCCGGGGTCACGACTGCGGGTGCCGGGTCCGGCAGCGGGGCGTCGAGCACGGTCCGGGCGGTCACCTCGGCCAAGCGCGTCGGCCATCGCGACACCGTCGTGAGGTCCAGATCGGACGGGAATGGCAGCCGCGGGGGCGCGGAAGTGGCCCCGTTCGCTTCGTGATCGTCGGCAGGGGCAGGCCTCTCTCGGCTCCCCGGGATGCCTACCCCCATGACCCTCAGGAGGTCCGTCAGAACGACATCGTAATTGAAGTACTCTCGCGCGACGTCCGTCGCGGCCCGACTGTGGCGGCCATAGTCGGCATTGATCCGCTCGACGGCCGCGGCCGCCTCGTCGAGTGATGCGAAGCCGAACAGACCGGCCCCGGTCGGCAAGATGTTTCTGAACCCCGTTTCCTGCGTGACCACCGGCCGGCCGGCCGCCAGGTAGGTGGCGCTGCGGTCGCTGAACCAGCCGCTGCGGAGCCGGATGTTCTGGTCCTTGGCGACCGTGAACTCGCCGCGGGACTCCGCGATGTACCGGCGGTAAGCGTCCGCATCACCTGAGAAGTCGGCCGCCGGAACGACGCGCCAGCCGTGCCCTTCTAGCAACTGCCGGTCGGCGTGATCGTACCGGGACAAGGCCAACTCGAACGATCGGCCCGTCCGCCGTGGCAGGTCGAGGACCTTCAGGAACTCGCTGTGCTTGCTCCAACCGTAGGCCTCGCCCTGGTACCGGACGTCGAATTCCGTCTGCCGCCAGTTACCGACCGTGCTGAAACAGTCTCGCGCGGCACCATCGTGGCCTTGCCAAAAATCCATGATCACAGGCTGGCGGGTCGGACGGAACTGGAAGCGGGGATCAACCGGCAGCAGGCAATCCGGGCGGCCGTAGTTCTCTCCGAAGGTGAAGAAGGCGCAGTGCGGCTCCAGATACGCAACCGCCTCAGGCACGTTGTCGTGCAACTCGATCTGTAGCCGGACCGGGTCGGTTTCCAGGAACACAAGCCGGCCGGTAGCGTAATGCTCCGGCCTCGGGACCGTGCCGCCGTGCAGGTTGATGATCAGCTCCGCGGAGGTGTACAGCCGCATTAGCTCGCCGTCAGTCAGACCGTAACAGCGTCCGCTGTCGTGCAGGGCGTGGAATGCCCAGCGGTCGCCGAGGTCGAACCGTCGCATCACGCCGGCGATGAACTCCGCCGCCTTCGCCGACGGGTCGTCGTTTTTGTTGGACATCAGCTTCGACGGCGTACGGGCGTGTGCCTCGACGTACCACGGGTCGAACCCCAGCCGGCGGAATCCGATGAGGTAGTGCACTGTCTGCCAGACGACGCCGGCGACCGGCATGTTGGCCATCATGCCGAGCAGGACGATCTTCTTTCGCGCGCCGGCGGTCATGTGCCGCGAGG
>DATJGQ010001232.1:0-3348 GCA_035494815.1 Gemmataceae bacterium | reverse complement strand
CGTTCTTCGCGTACAGCGTGTCGTTGCCGTCCTCCCCCAGCAGCCGGTTATGACCCGCCCCGCCCACGAGGATGTCGTCCCCGCCGCGGCCGGAGAGTTGGTCGTCGCCGCCGTTGCCGTAGAAGATGTTGGCCGCCGAGGTGCCGATGATCGTGTCGTTGCCCGCGCCGCCGATCACGACCTCGCTGTCGCTGCGGGCGTTGTCGTGCTCGCCGGCCTCGCCGTCGTCGGCGAACGTGCCCAGGCCGACGTAGACGCCCTTCGTGCGGGTGCCGTAGTCGAGCGTGTCGTAGCCGGCCCCGCCGGACAGGTCGTCGCCGCCAGTGCCGCCGTCGAGGCGGTCGTTGCCGTCCTCGCCCTTGAGGATGTCGTTGCCCGCGCGGCCGAAGAGCTTGTCGTCGCCGGCGCCGCCGAAGATCTGGTCGGCGGCGTTGCCGCCGGTCAGCGTGTCATTGCCGGCGCCGCCGTAGATCGTGGCGGGCACGGTCAGCGGGGTAAGGTCCACCACGTCATTCCCGTTCGCGGCGTTCACGGTCATCCGCTTGACGGAAGTGGGGCTGAACCCGCGGTAGAACCCGTTGCTCCGCACGCGCAACACCGCCGGGGCGCCGGGGATCGGCGTGCGGAGGGCGACGTTGATGGTGTCATTGCCCCCGGTGCCGTTCACGGTCAGGGTGCCGGTCGTCGCGGACAGCGAGATGCCGGACGGGTCGGGCCCGCCCGGGTACCAGAACCGGCGGACGTTCAGGTCGAAGCCTGCGGTGAGGATCTGGTTGTCGGCCTGCAGATCGAGCGACTGGGCGTTGGACCCGCCGGGCACGGGGAAGAAGCCCAGTCCCGGCGCGAAGGTCTTGTCGAGCGTTCCGTCGCTGTTGTAGCGGATCAGGGACGCACCGTCGGGCAGGCCGAAGCCGAGCGCCACGACTTTCCCGTCGCTCCCGGCCCGCACGGCGAAGGCCGAAGTGGTATCACTCCCCAGGCTGACGCGGGCGAACGTCTTGTCGAGCGTCCCACTCGAGTTCAGCCGGAAGGGCTGGACGTATTTCATCCCGCCGCTGTCGGCCCCGACGACGATCTTGCCGCCGGGCGCGAGCGTGACGCTGCCGGCACGGTCCCCGACGCCGAGGTTCACGAACGCGTGGCCCGCGGTTCCGAATGACCAGTCATACGCGCCGCCCGCGGTGAGCCGCACCACGACGGGGTTCGTCGGGTCGGCGGGATTGCCCGTCTGCGCGGTCGTGGCGACGATGATCTTGCCGTCGGACTGGACGGCCAAATCCATGTCCGCATTGCCGGGCAGGCTGGGCTGCACCTTGACGTCGGTGATGACCATGCCCGTGCCGTCGCCGAAGCTCGTGTCCAGGCTGCCGTCGGGCAGCAGGCGGCCGACGATCGGGCTGTCGTGGAACACGTTCCCCTCGCTGTCCTCGGCGACGGACGCGTCCCCGACCCAGACGACCCTGCCCTGCGGGTCGGTCATGACCCGGTTGACGTCGATGCCGGTGATCTGGCCGCCGACCGAGAACCCGCCGCCGGCGAAGGTATGGTCCAGCACCCCGTCCGCGGTGAGCCGCAGGATGCCCTGGTCGCCCATCTCGATGGCCCCGCCGATGAGCACCTTTCCGTCGGCCTGGATGAAGACGGACGAGGCGTTTTCATAGCCTCGCAGTTCAGCGCTGCCGTCCCCGGCGAAGCTCACGTCCGGCTTGCCGGCGGCGTTCAACCGTGCGACGGCCAGATAAGGGATGGTTTCACCGGTGGACTCCTGAAAGATGTGGTAGGAGGCGAGCACAACGGTCTTGCCGCCGCGCGTGTCCATGGCGATGAACTGCGGCGTCGAGACGGTCTGCCCGGGGATTGGGGTGGCGGTCGCCGAGAACACTGCCGCCGCGGTCCCCGCGACGCCGAACGAGACATCGGGGTCGCCCGCACTGAGCAGCACCCGCCGCTCCACCGCCTCGACCAGCGGCCGGGCCGCACGCCCGACTGCCGCCGCAACCATCGACTGCCCGCCGTTCGCCCGGTTCCGCTCGCGTAAGCTGAGGCTCAACATGGCATTCTTCCTTTCCGCCTCCCCAGTTCCCCGCCCCCGTCGGCGTCGCAGCGGGCGCTGATCGGCAGAGGCAATCCGGTACCAGACCCTATCGCCAAGGCGCGGTGGCCCTCCATCGGCAACGATGCCAGTTCCGGCATCGGTCGGCTGCCGGGGTCGAGTAGGGCGCTGACCTAAGGTTCGAGAGTGCAGGAGAAGGGGTGAAGCGGAAGTGCCCGGATTCAACGCATTGACAGGCAATCATGTAATCTCGGAAAGACGCGCCGTCAGATTTGATTTCGGTTCGATCGCGACGGGGCCGACACAGGAGTCAGCCAATGCGGTTTATGATCCGCGTCCTCCTCTCATTCGTGCTCGTCGCACTGGCCGCTACCGAGTGCCGGGCCGGCGAAGCCAATGCCGCCGCCGAGCTTGCCGGATCAATCGATCAGCAGATCGAAGCCCGTTTGCAGAGCGAAGGCGTGCGGCCGGCCGAATTGGCGGACGACGCCGAATTCGTGCGGCGGATTTATCTCGACCTCCATGGCGTGGTCCCGACGCTCGACCAGGTCCAACGCTTCCTCGCCGATTCCCAACCCGACAAGCGGGCACGGCTCGTGGACTCGCTCATCGCCAACGAGCGGTACGGTCAATACCTGGCCGACATCTGGCAGGACTACCTGATCTCGCCGCTCGCCGACGACGCCAAGGCCCGGGCCGACCGGTTCCGCCAATGGCTGGCCGGGGAGTTCAACACCCGAAGCTGGGACCGGATCGCTACGGATTTGCTCACCGCGACCGGAAAGATGGAAGACAAGCCGGCGGTGATCTACCTCATCGAGGGCCGGCTGCCGCGCGGCGTGCCGGACCTGACGGACCTGACCAGCCGCTATTTCCTCGGGCTCCGCCTGAACTGTGCCCAGTGCCACGATCACCCGTTCGTGAAATGGAAGCAGGAAGAGTTCTGGGGAATGGCCGCATTCTTCACCCAGATCCAGACCCCGAAGCGCGCCAAGCAGGTGTACGAGCGGGGCGTGGTGGACGACCCGGGATTGACGCTGGCAACGTTGCGCGACGCCGGCAAGCCCGACGGGTTCATCCTCCGTTCGCCGACGTTCCTGGGCGGGCAGGCGTTGCCGCCAAGCAAGACGACGAACCGCGCCGCGCTGGCCGAGTGGATGACGGCGCCGGAGAACCCTTACTTCGCCCGCGCGATGGCCAACCGCACGTGGTGGCGGTTGATTGGCCGGGGGATCGTGCAGCCGGTTGACGACATGAACGACGCCAACCCGCCCAGCCACCCGCAGTTGCTGGAC
>DATJGQ010001231.1:0-4352 GCA_035494815.1 Gemmataceae bacterium | reverse complement strand
CCGACTTCGCCACAAACACTCTCGGCACGTGCAAGCACGTCGAATTCGCCCTGGCCCGACTGGAACGGCGGCGGGCGACGGCCGGCGTGCTCCGTGCCGGATTCCAGCCGGCATACAGCGAGGTGTATTTGCAGTATGGTTCGCGGCGGGAAGTTCGGTTCCGCCCCGGCGGCGAATGCCCGGTCGAACTGGCCCGCGCGGCCGCCCGCTACTTCGACTCCGACGGCGGGCTGAAGGAGGGCGGCGCGGCGACATTCGAGACGTTCCTGGCCACGGCCGCCCGGCTCGCCCACGACCTTCGCTGCGGCGACGACGTGCTCGCGTTCCTCGCCGAGCTGCGCGACGCCGACCGCCGAGCCGCAGTGCTGGCCGAGGCGTTCCCGCGCGGGCCGCGCAGCTCCGCCTTCAAGAATCTGGTGAACGTCGAGTTGTACGACTACCAGCGCGAGGGGGCGCTGTTCGCCGCCCGCACCGGCCGCTGTCTGCTCGGCGACGAGATGGGGCTGGGGAAGACCATCCAGGCGATCGCCGCGGTCGAGATCATGGCCCGGCACTTCGGCGTCGAGCGCGTCCTGATCATCTGTCCGACCTCTCTCAAGCACCAGTGGGAGCGCGAAATCGCCCGGCTAACCCCTCGGCCGGTCGGGGTCGTCAACGGTTTGCGGCCGATGCGCGCCCGGGCATTCGCCGACCCGTCGCACACGTTTAAGATCACCAATTACGACACGGTGTACGCCGATCTCGACTTGATCGCCGCCTGGGCGCCGGACCTCGTCATCCTCGACGAAGCGCAGCGGATTAAGAACTGGGAGACTCGCGTTGCCCGCAACGTCAAACAAATCGCCTCGCCGTACGCCATCGTCCTCACCGGCACGCCGCTCGAAAACCGGCTCGAGGAACTGATCTCCATCGTTCAATTCGTGGACCGCTACCGCCTGGGCCCGACCTTCCGGCTGCTCCACGAGCACCAGGTCCGCGACGAGGCCGGCAAAGTTGTGGGCTATCGCGCCCTTGACCGCCTCGGCCGCACGCTCCAGCCGATCCTGCTCCGCCGGCAGAAGGAACAGGTGCTCGACCAGTTGCCCGAACGCATCGATAACCATGTATTTGTGCCGATGACCGAGCCGCAGCGGCAGATGCACGTCGAGAACCAGGAGATCGTCGGCCGCATCGTGAAAAAGTGGCGGCGCTACCGCTTCCTGACTGAGGCCGACCAGCGCCGGCTGATGATCGCCCTCCAGCGGATGCGCATGGTCTGCGATAGCACTTACCTGCTCGACCCGCAGACGGAGCACGGCCACAAGGCCGACGAGGCGGTGACCGTGCTCGGCGAGGCGTTGGAACGTCCCGATACGAAGGTGGTCGTCTTTAGCCAGTGGCTGCGAATGCATGACCTGCTCGTGCGCCGACTGCGGGCACGCGGCTGGGGCCACGTCCTGTTCCACGGCGGGGTGAGCGGGCCGAAGCGGAAGGACCTGATCGACCGCTTCCGCGCCGACCCCGACTGCCGCGTCTTCCTTTCGACGGACGCCGGCGGCGTCGGGCTGAACCTCCAGCACGCGTCGGTCGTGCTCAACCTCGATTTGCCGTGGAATCCTGCGGTCCTGGAGCAGCGGATCGGGCGCGTGCACCGCCTCGGACAGCGGCGGCCGGTGAGAGTGGTCAATTTCGTCGCCCGCGGCACGATCGAAGAGGGGATGCTGTCCGTCTTGAAGTTCAAGAAGTCGCTGTTCGCGGGCGTGCTCGATGGCGGCGCGGCTGAGGTATTCCTGGGCGGCAGTCGGCTCACCAAGTTCATGGAGACGGTCGAGACGGCGACTTCCTCAATCCCGGCCGACATCGCGGCGGAGGAAGCGGAGGAACCGCGGCCCACGGCCGCCGGTGGCTCTCCCAGGATCATCCCGGAGACTCACGGGTCGGACGAGGAATCGGACGAATTGCCGGCCACCACTGCCGCGGCAAGCGATGCCTGGAGCGGACTGCTGCAAGCCGGGATGGCGTTCGTCCAGCAAATGACGGCGGCCGCCCACAACGGGGCGAGCGGGGCTGCGTCAGCGCCCCGAGGTCTGGCCTCGCCGTTCATCGGCCGCGACGAGCGCACCGGCGAAACCTACTTGCGGCTGCCGGTGCCGCCGCCGCATGTCCTCGATCAGGCGCTGCGGGCCGTTGGCACGTTGTTGCAGGGGCTGGCCGGCTCGGACGCTTCTGCGAAGCGTCGCTAAACGTCCGAGGTTACGGTATCGTGAATCCATGCCGTCGTTCGCGCACCCGTGGTCGCTGTTGTTGTTGCCGCTGGCGCCACTCGTGGCGTGGGCGTGGCTGCGGCGGCCGCGAACGGCGCTCCGCGTCCCCGGCCTCGAGTCGTTCGCTCATTTACCTGGCGGGCGGGCGACGCGGGCGCGGCGCGGCGGGGCGATCCTTCGCAGCCTTGGCGTCGCCGCACTCGTGCTGGCGATGGCCGCGCCCCGATGGCCGGACCCGGGCACGCGGCTGACGTCCGAAGGCATCGCCATCGCCGTCGTCGTGGACGTCAGCGGCAGCATGGCCGAGGCAGACTTCCCGTGGGGCGGGGCAACGATTTCCCGCCTCGCCGCGGCGAAACGGGCCTTTAGACTCTTCGTCTCCGGCGGTGAGGAGAACGGGGTCACGCTGCCCGGCCGCCCTGCCGACGAGATCGGCGTCATCGCCTTCGCCGTGAATCCCGAAGACACCTGCCCGCTGACGCTCGATCACCCGACGCTCCTGCAACTGCTCGACGCCGAGGAGCCGCGCGGCGTCCCCGACACCGGCACGAACATCGGCGACGCGATTGCGTGGGGGCTCAATCGCCTGTCCGCGGCCGGCGACCGCCGCAAGGTGCTGGTGCTTCTCAGCGACGGCGAGCACAACGTCCCCGCGCCGGCATTGACGCCGCGGCAGGCCGCGCAGATCGCCGCGAACCGAAGCGTGCCCATCTACACGATCGACGCCGGCGGGTCGACCGCGCCGGACGCCAGGCCGGAGGACGCCGCCGCGCGAGCGCTCGGCCGAAAGGCGCTCGAATCGGTCGCGGCCATGACCAACGGGAAGTCCTTTGTCGCCCACGACTCCGCGGCGTTGCTCGCCGCCTGTTCGGCGATCGACCGGCTGGAGCGGAAACCGATCGAGAGCTTTCAGTATCGCCGTTACGCGGAAGGTTACCCGGCGTGCGCGGCGATCGCGCTGGCGTGTTTCGCGGCCGTGCTCGGGTTGGAGGCGACCCGCTGGCGGCGCGTGCCATAGAGGTCACGAATGAGGTTGGGATCCTGGCTTTCGGTCTTCGCCAATCCGGCGATGCTGGCCGCGCTCGCGGTCCTGCCGGCGCTGGCCTTGCTGGCAATCGTCGGCCGCGTGCGTCGTCGGTGGGCTCTCGCGCGGGTCGGGCCGCCGTTCGCAGTAGCCCAGCTGATCGAACACCCGCGCCGTCGGTGGGCTCCCGTGTTGATCGCGCTGGCGTTGACGCTGATCGTTATTGGCGCCGCGGGGCCGCGGTGGGGAACCGGTGCGCCGCCGCCGGTCGCGCCGGGCCGCGACATCGTCGCCGTCCTCGACCTGAGCCGCAGCATGTTGGCCCGCGACGCATTGCCCAGCCGACTCGGGAAAGCCAAAGAGGCGTTGGCACAACTCGCCGACGTCGTACAGTCCCGTGGCGGACACCGGCTGGCACTGGTCGCCTTTGCGGCGCGGGCTCAACTCGTCTGCCCGCTCACGCACGATTACGAGGCGTTCCGCACGAAACTCGTGGCCCTCGACGCGGACTCGCCGCCGCCGAGCGTCCGGGCGGCCGACGGCGTCTCCGGCACGCGGATCGGCGCGGGACTCCGCGCGGCGGTGGCCGCACTCGACCCGGCCGGCCGTGGCGCTCAAGACATTTTGCTCCTGACCGACGGCGACGACCCGGCCGACGATGACGAGTGGCGGACCGGTCTTTCCGACGCCCGCGCGGCCGGTGTTCCGGTACATGTGGTCGGGATCGGCGACCCGAACCGCGAGAGCCCGATCCCGACGCTTCACGGCGGACGGCTACAGTTTCAGGGGACCGAAGTGCGGACGCGGCTGCACGAGGAGTCATTGCGGGAAATCGCGCGTCGCTCCGGCGGCTCGTACCTGCCGGCCCATACGGCCGCGCCGCCGCTGGTGGACTTCTTCCGCACGACGATTGCAACAGGGGCGACGCGCGAGGAGGTCGAAGGCACGCTGCCGCAGCCGCCGGGCCGGCAGGAGCTATTCTTCGCGGCCGCGTTGGCGCTGTTAACGCTCCGACCGCCGGGCGTTCGCCCCGGCGAATGGATTCGGCGGGTGGCGACGCGGGTTCGAGCACTCAGCGGCAAGCC
>DATJGQ010001230.1:0-2043 GCA_035494815.1 Gemmataceae bacterium | reverse complement strand
GGTGCGGGCGTCGAGTTGGTAAACATACGTTCCGCCCGGTCTGACGCTCCGGCCGGGTACTGAACTGACGAACAAGTACTCGGGGTCGGCATGCCCGAGCGCCTCCTCCAGCCCGGCGCGCCGGAGCACGAGCGATTCGCGTCGCGGCGGCAGGGTGACGATCAGGTCATACGCGGTGAAGAGGTAGACCGGCTGCTCGGCCGGGACGGTGCGGTCGCGCTCCCTCGGTAGGCCGACCCGACTCAACTCGGGAAACGGCGGGTATGAGATCAGCGGCTTGCCGGCGTCGGCGGCGCGGTATACGGACACCCGACCCCCGTCGTTACCGGGAGGCTCAACCAGCCCGACGAAAAACGCAGAACCGTCCACCGCCGGTTCGAAGAACTCCTTCTTGTCCCGACGGCCCGCGACCTGTTCGCCTTGCCGGTTGAAGACGCCGTCGCGGCCCTGAAAGATCAGGCCGCCCTCGGGGTCGAACCGCCCGAAGTAATCTGTCGTCCGCCAAGACCGTTGAATGGTGGAAAGGGCATTGCCATCGAACCCGCCGAGGGACAAGGCGGAGAAGGAGTGCGGGCTGTAGACGACAAGGGATCGCCCGTCGGCGGAATGCGAAACGTGGTAGTCCTGGGAATGAAGCTCTCCGTTCCCCTCGCGCATCATCAGGTGGCCGGTGTCGCCGACGAGTGGCGATGTTTTGAGCGTCTCCAGGTCCAACAATCGCGGGCCGGCCGCGGCACGAAGGAACACCGGACCGGCCGTGCCGCTTCCCATCGAGATGTCCGTCACGCCGGCGTCGGCCGGGGCAAGCGCGGCGATCGCCTCGCGCTTCAGGCTGGCCAAATCCCAACGGCCGACCAGGTTCTTGTCCGTCAGCGCGATGACGAGCTTGTCCGCTCCGCCGGCAACCGCAAACCGCCCGGCGTCCACGGGCAGCGTTCGCAGGGTCCCATCGGCGGCATCGAAGACCATGACGCGGCCCGGCGCCGACAGCAGGAGGTAACGGCCATTGCCGGCGATCGTGACGTGCTCCGCGTTCGCCGGGAGCGGCAAGGTGCGGCTCCCCCCGGCCGGAATCCCCTGCCCGCCGGCGGCCGTGGCGTCGCCGGTCAACGGCACGGTGGCGTCGTACGTGGTCAGGACCTTCTCTCCCCGCTTGACGACGACGGTGTACGCGACGGCGCCGGCGCCCTTGCCGCCGGCCGGAAGCGGGACCGCCGTGGCGTGGAATTCGCCGTCCGGCGTGCGCTTCATGGGGACCGTCCGCCGATCGGTTGGACCGGGCCCGATCAGCATCTCGACGGTCAGGTTGCTGGTGTCCTGTGGCGGGACGAGACGTACAACAAAATCACACGCCCGGCCGGCTCTATCCGCGTCCAGGGATGGCGGGCGAAAGGCGACCAGCGGTTTCGAGAACAACTTCCCCATCTTCCCGACCGAAATCACCGTCACACTCCCACCCTGTACCACACCCGAATCGACTAAGCCCAACAGGTTGCCCGCAGTATCCACCACCGCGCCGCCGGCCTGCCCTTCCAGAAACTTTGCCGGGGACAGCAGCCCGTCGTCCGCGAGCGGAGAGTGGGGGCGCAGCGAGAATTCACCGCCGGAGCTCGCGATCGGCGAACAGCGGAATTCGGCATTGAATTGCGAATGGGTCGAATAAGCGAACGAGATTGCCGGCAAGCGTGCCGAGTCGGGAGGGGGCTTGGCGAGCGCGAGGGCCGGCAACGGCTCGTCGCTGTCCACCTTGAGCAGCATCAACCCCGCAACGTCGTCTACGGCCGCGACCTTCGCTTCCATCAATCGCCGCTTTGCCGGTTCGTCCGTCGGGTTGGGGACGACGAACCATCGCATCTTTTCCTTCGGCTCGGTCGTGAATCCTTCGCGCGTCAGGTAAAAACCGGAAGGGTCGATACAGACGGCGTTCGTAAACGCCTGGCCGTCGGCTCTGCGGATAACGGCCATCGCACGGGTTACCCGCGCGGCAAGCTCCTGTGGCAGTTCAGCCGTCGGCCTGGTGGACGGCGGTGGCTGCGGCGGCTG
>DATJGQ010001229.1:0-11576 GCA_035494815.1 Gemmataceae bacterium | reverse complement strand
CCAGCGCTTGAGCAGCTCCGGCTTGGCCATCGCGTCCCAGACGAAGCGCGCGGGGCGTTGAAGATCCGGGTCAGGACGATCTCCCGGTCCGTGGGCGTCGTGACGTTCAAGGCGTTCTTCAACATCGGCACTCTCCTTCAGGGATCGGGGTGTTTGCGCGGTTTCTCTTCTGCCTGCAGTTCGTCGAGTAGAGAGTCGAGCCGCTGGAAGTTCGCCTCCCAGATGCGGCGGTAGTTCTCGAGCCAGTGGTTGGCCTGGGCGAGCGGCTTGCCTTCGATCCGGCACAGGTGCGTCCGTCCGACGACCCGCCGGCGGGCGAGCCGGGCGTGCTCGAGCACGCGAAAGTGCTTGGAGGCCGCGGGAAATGACATGCGGAGCGGCGCGGCCAATTCGGTGAGGTTGCGCTCGCCGTCGGCCAGCCGCTGCAGCATCGCCCGCCGCGCCGGATGGGCCAGGGCATGGAAAACCCGGTCAAGTGCCCGGTCGGAATAGTTAACCATGTGGTTTACTATAGCGGACACGAGGCTATTGTCAACCATTTGGTTTAGTATTCGGCGCGGTTTCGGACGGTCAGCTGGAGAAACCGATGTGAACCTGCCCGGACGCCCCGTCATCCCTCTCCGTATGACATTGCCGGAATCGTTTGCAGAACTGGCCGGGTTTTTGAAGGGGAACGACTTCGCGAGCGGCGGCCTGCTGGTCGGGTTCGCGGGCGTCGTCATCGCGGCGCTGCGCAACCTGCCCGGGCGGGTCGTCCGTTTCCTGTGGCGGCAGGTGTCGCTGGAGGTGGTCATCCAGAACGACACGGACCTGTTCGACGCGGTCGAGCATTGGCTCGCCCGCAGGGGGACGTCGGGCTGGCAGCGGGTGTTCGCCGCGAAGTACCGGTTCTCCGCGCCGAGCCTGAGCGACGACGATCCCGCGGAGTGCGACGAACCGTCGGGGCGTCGGCGGAGGGCCGGCCTGGAGCTGTCGCCCGGCTACGGTCACCACTGGTTTTGGTATGCCGGCCGGCCGGTGCTGCTGCATCGTGCGGCCGACGGGCAGAAGAAGGCCGACTACTTCGGCAAGACCCGCGAAACGTTTAGCCTGTACTTCCTCGGCCGCGTCGTGCGGCGGGCGGAGGCGTTCCTCGGTGACACGATCGCCTTCTGCAATCCACCGGAGTCGAGGATGGTGCGCGTCTTCACGGCACAGACGGACGACTGGCGGGTGAGCGCGGTCAGCCGGGTCCGGCCGCCGGAGTCGGTCGTCCTCCGGGAGGGAACGGTCGACCGGCTGATCGCCGACGTGCGTCACTTCTTCGACCGTGAGTCCTGGTACACGACGCTGGGAATTCCCTATCGTCGTGGCTACCTGTTCACCGGCCCGCCCGGGAATGGCAAGACGACGACGGTCCTGACGCTCGCCGGCGTCTTTCAGGCGCCAGTATGCATCCTGGACCTGGCGAACCCGCTGCTGACCGACGACAAGCTTCGGTCGCTGATGAACTCGGCGCCGGCCGGGGCGTTCTTCCTGCTAGAGGACATCGACGCGCTACTTCGGTCGCGCAAGGAGCCAGTAAAGTCGAACCGCCAGGATGCGAACGTGGCCGCCGCGGGCATCACGTTCAGCGGCCTGTTGAACGCGCTGGATGGCGTCATGGCGCCGCACGGCCGGTTGGTGTTCATGTCGACCAACCACCCGGAGCGTCTGGACCCGGCACTGATCCGGCCCGGTCGGGTCGATCTGCGCGTGGAATTCCCGAACGCCGACCGGGCGCAGGCGCGGCAGATGTTTCTGCGGTTCTTCGATGACGGCACGGAGCGACTCGCCGAACGGTTCGCGGCCGCCGTTGGCGCGGGCGACCAGTCGATGGCTGCGATTCAGGGATTGCTCCTGGAGAGTGCCGACCGTCCCGAGCGGGCCGTGCAACTGGCGTGTGAGCGGTCGCTCGTCGCCGAGGAGCGGCCGCCCTCGCGCGGGGGGAGCGGCAACGTCGCCGTTCTGGATTGACGGGCGGGCCGGCAGTACACTGCCGGCCTGTCCGTTTTGGCCGCTGAGGGTCCGCCGATGTACGTCCCGCCGCACTTCGCCGTCTCCGACACGGCCAGGCTCCACGACCTGATCGAGCGCTACAGCTTCGGGCTGCTCGTCTCGCAAGTCGGCGGCGTGCCGTTCGCCAGCCATTTGCCGTTTCTGCTCGACCGCACCGCCGGCCCGCACGGCGCGCTCTTCGGCCACGTCGCCCGCGCGAACCCGCACTGGCGAGAGCTAGCCGGACAAACAGCGCTCGCCGTTTTTTCCGGCCCGCACGCCTACGTCTCGCCGACCTGGTACGAAGCGGAGAACGTCGTGCCGACCTGGAACTACGTCGCCGTCCACGCCTCCGGCCGGGCCGAAGTGCTCGAAGACCGCGCCGCCCTTTTAGACATCGTGCAACGGAGTGTGGCGGTGTACGAATCCGCGATGCCCCGGCCATGGATCTTCGACAGTTCGTCCCCGTACGCCGGCCGACAGCTCGGCGCCATTGTCGGCTTCCGCATCGAGATCGAGCGGTTGGAAGGGAAGTGGAAGCTCAACCAGAACCACCCGGTCGAGCGGCGGAAGAAGGTGGCCGACGTCCTGGGCGGGCAACGCGGCGACGACGCCCGGGCGGTGGCGGAGATGATGCGGGCGATGTTGCCCGCGACGGAGGAATAACATGGACCGTCGCATGGTTACGGTCAGCAAGTTCCTGGCGAAACATCTCCGCCATACGCCGGAGGCCCTCGGCCTGGAGCTACGGTCCGGCGGATGGGTGCCTGTCGACGAGTTGGTCGCGGCGGCGGACCCGCCGGACGACATGCTCGTCAGCGCGAGAATCGGTCATCGAACCGGAGACGGATTTTAATGAACGGTGCGCCCGGGCCGACCTGGCAGACGTGCTTGTGGGCGTCGCTGGGATGTTATGCCGTGTTTTACGTGATCACCAACGTGCTGACCGAGCGGGTGATCGGCTCGCCGAAGCCGCCCGGCAGCGGCTTGCCGGTGTTCCTCCTCGGCTACCTGCTGGTCGTCCTGGTCGCCGGCTACTGGTTCGTTTTGGGGTACCGGGCGGAGTTCGCGTCGCACACGCCGGCCCAGCTCGCGGCGACCCTCGTTGCCGGGACGGCCGCGGGCGCGGGCCTCCTTTTCTTCTTTCTGTCCGCCAACCGGGCGGGTGACGACGCCGGGCGACAGGCCACGATCATCGGCGTACTCAACGTCGCGCCCGTTCCCGCCCTGGTGATCCTGTTCGTGTTCGACGCGTGGCAGGACGGGGCGAACGCACGGCACGTGGTGTTGCGGATCGTCGGCGCGGCCCTCGCCCTGGCCGGCGCCGCGCTTCTGGCCGTCGTTTCCGGACGCTAAGGGTCACCCGATGACGCCGACGCCCGACCGGTTGCGCGTAGAAATCGTCCGTTACGAAGACCGGCTGGCCGCCGAGTTCAAACGGCTGAACATCGAATGGTTGGAGAGCTTCGGCCTGCTCGCACCGCACGACCTGGACGACCTCGACGCGCCGCGCGAAGCGATCGTCGCGCCCGGCGGGCAGATTTTTTTCGCGGTCGAAGCGGGAGTCGTCATCGGCACGTGCGCCGTGCGGCCGGTCAGCCCGACGGTCGCGGAACTAGCCAAGCTCGCGGTCACGCCGGCGGCGCAAGGCCGCGGCATCGGCCGCCGGCTCGTCACGGCCGCCGTCGAGCACGCGCGCTCGCTCGCCGCCGAAAAACTGGTACTCGTCTCAAACAGCCGCCTCACCTCCGCGATTCGACTTTACGAAACGCTCGGGTTCGAGCACGGTCCGGTCCCGGCCGACTCCGGTTACGCGACCGCGGACGTGTATATGGAGTTGTCTCTGATGCCGCGGCCGTGTTAGCAGGTCGTCACGCCGAACGCTCGCCCCGTGACGGCGGCGTGAGGACCTCGTGCGCCCGCAGCGCGTGGACTTTGGACAGGAGGCGTTGCAGGTCGTCGGCCTGGTCGCGGTCCACGACGACCGTCGCCGACCGTGGCGCCAGGAACACCGCCACGCCCAGCGCGACGGAAACGACCGAGAGGATCAGCCCGGCCAGCGCCCATCGCGTTTGATCGAGGACCGCCATCACGGTCGATCCGCCGGACCGTGGCGCCTCGCGGGCGATGAGCACTGCCGTCACCGGCAATAAGATGTGCATGACGTTCGCGAACGCGACCCAGTACCGCGCCCGCTCGTCGCTGCCGCAGAGGTCGCGCAACACGCCTCGCAGCGGCCGGCCCAGATACAGCACGACCGCCGCGGACAACAGGCCGGTCAGCGCGAGTGAACACACGAGTACCGTCGATTCGGCGTTCATGGCGGTTTTCCCCGACCACCCTAACCGGCATCTATCGGGAAGGATAACCGGCAGGGACCTCCGGCACCAGCGACGGCACAAAAAAACGAACGCGGCGGGCGCCCCAGACCCGCCGCGTTCGCTCTTCGGTGGGTCCGTCCCCGGTTTACCAGACCACATCCCTGGCCAGGTCGAAGACTTTCGAAGCGTAATAGCTGTCGTCGAATTGGTTGTAGGTGTAACCGGGATCATCGACCGGCGGGGCGTTCGGGTCGGCGGTCTGGGGGCTGATCGGATCGGTCAGGCTGACGGCTTGCAGCATGTATGCCAGATTCGTTAGCGGCCCGCCGAATTGAGTCAGGCCGTCGAACCGCAGTGTATAGGTGCCGGCGAGCAGGTATGTGTCGGCGGTGATCGTCTGCCCGGACTTGGCGAACAACGTGGCGGCGACGTGTCCCATGGCGTCGAAAAGCGTCATCCGAACGCCCGACGGGTTCATGTCCGCGGACGGTGCCGCGGCGAGCACGAAATGCATCATCTGGCTGGCGTTGGCCGTCAGCGTGCCGAAGCTGCTGCGGACGGTGTTCGTCAGCGTGTTCGTCGTCACCGTCTGCAAGTTGACGGCGACGGCGCGGAAGTCCACGTCGAGCTGATAGTCCCCGACCTTCGTCGCGCTCTCGTCCGCCGCCGCGACTTTGACGTAGTAGTCCGCATTTGACGCGGCGTCGTCAACCTGGACGGTGTACGAGCCGCCGCCATGGACCAGCACCTTGGCGTCGAGGGATTCGCCCTTCTTGTTGTAGATCTGGAGCGTCGGATCCAGTTTCGGCGTCTTCACGCCGCGAACGTTGACCGTCATTACGCCCTTCTGATTGTTGCCGACCTTGGCGGAGCGGATCTGATACACGTCGATATCGGTCGCGTCACGGAGCGAAGCGAGCGCGTTGTAGTGCGCGTTCGCCGAATAGCCGTCGGCCGTGTCCAGCACGTCGGCGGTTTTGATCGTGTCGTCGGTGTGGTTGTCGTCGATTTTGGTCAGTGTTCCGTTGGCCACGACGTCCGGCGCGTCCGGGTCGAAGACGACCCTCAGCTGATAGGCGCCGACGCCGAAGGTGGAGGAGTCGGCGGATTCGACGCGGATGTAGTAGAAAGAACGGGCCTGGACGCTCGACAGCGAGACGGTCAACACACCGGTCTGCGGACGGGCCGACTGCAAAGTGCCGACGGCCGTGCCGTCCGGGTCGTAGACGGTCAGCTTCGGCGCCAACAGGCCCTGGCCGGCGTCGAGCCGGATCGTCAACCCGTCCGGGTTGTTTTTGAGCGTTTGGACGCGGTAGCAATCCACGTCCGTGCCGGTGGTGATGTCCGCGGAGACGACCAACGACGCGTTGGCGGACGCGCCGCCCGGGCGTTGCAAGTCCGTGGCCGCCCACAGCCCGTCGTTGCCGTTTCCCTTGTCCGAAATGTCGCGGGTCCGGACGCCGTAAAGCGACTGCAGGTTCGCGACGTCCGCATCCATCAGCCCGTGGCGGACGCCCGAATAGGTCTCGTACATCGGCGAGACGGGGTCGGTGCTGTTCGCGACGCCGAGTGCGTGCCCGACCTCTTGCAAAGCGACCGAATACAAGTCGTACGCGGGGAACCAGTCGCCGATAGTGAACCACTTGTTGCTGTTGAAGATGATGTCGCCGGTCCGCGTACCGCCGATGACGCCGGACGGCGTGGTGATGGCGATCACGTTGTCGGAGAGCGGCCGCGAGGAGATGCGGATGTCGCCGAACCGCGCGTCGCCCTGTGTGGGGCCGTCGATGCCCTCCGCCTGGCCGCCGTCGGCGACGACGCTCACGTTGATGTTGGCGTACTGGGCCCACATTTCGACCGCGCGCAGGATCTGGGTCTGCCAGATCGCCGGCTGGCCCGGCATGATCTGGTAGAGGTCGCTCGGCGCGCCGTCAATGTCGGTGCCGTCGGGGACGAAGCTGAGCGTGAGGTGGCGGGCGTCGGCCCACGGGGAACCGAACACGGCAGGAGTCGTACGATCTTCGAGGCGCGTCAAATGGAGGAACGAATTCCTGGCCATCATAACACCTATGCCGCGGCACAAGGGGTTATGGAACGGGAAATGGCCGGGCGACAGCCACTACGTCCATCGGGCATGCCAGTCTGCTGCGCGAGCCTACCGCATGCCTAGGGGGTGTTCGTCCACCGGGGGTGATCATCGCCTCGACCAGAGGCAATGAGTCAGGGGGGCCCCGCAGCGTCCGAATCGGTATCTTCCGAATTCAGAGGCGGTTTTGCTAACTCGGAGAGTCGGATTCCGTGTTATTTTCCGCCACCCACCGTGGCATAAAACCACGCACAGGTCAACCCTTTCGGTCGGATTTTTCCGGGCCCGAACGATTTTGTTGTTTTTCGCAAGGCCGACTTTGGCAGGTTATGTCATGGCTTGACAGTCAGCTCACGCAAAGTCCGCGCCGCATCTTGCAGTCGCCTGAAATCGGCGTGCTCGGCGAGTGGCACGAGGTCGGGGTCGTTGGCCAGTTCAGTCCAGCCCGCACCGGCGCGGAGCGATTCGGCTATCAGCCGAATGGCTGTGGCGGCGTGGCCCGGCCGGTCTTTGGTCAGAGCGTAAACGCCGGCGATCTGGTAGCGGTCGAGCGGCCTCGGGTTCAGATCGAGACACGCTTTGGCGTCGCGGAGGGCTTCGTCGGCGCGGCCGAGTCGGGCCAATTCGATCGCCCGGCCGGCGAGCGCTGTCGTGTCCTGCGGGTACAGGTCCATGAGCTTGTCGGAGGCCTTGAGCGATTCTTCGTGCCGTTTCAATTCGCCGAGGACGTGCGCCTGATTTTCGAGCGCGAAGTAACTGCGCGGGTTGACCGCCTCGGCCTGTCGGAAGTCGCTCAGGGCGCCTTCCGGGTCGGACTTGACGCGCTGGAGTCCGCGGGTGACCCAGCTGATTTCGTCGGTCGGCTCGCTTCGGAGGAGTTCGGCGCGATCCTCGCTCGCGCCGGCCACCTTGCCCAGCTTGTCGCGTACCAGGGCCCGACGGAGGTAGGCATATGTCGGCGCGTTCGGCGAGGCGAGGACTTGCGACAGGGCGGATTCGGCCTCCGCGTACCGGCCCTGCCAGAAGTCAACCGACGCCCGTTCGATTCGCGCTTCCCGCAAATCGGGATCGTACTCGAGGGCCCGGGTGAACTCTGCGGATGCCGGCCCGAGTTGCCCGGCCCGCATCAGGACCATGCCGTGCGCGAATCGGACCTTGGCTTGCTGCGGATCTAAAGCAACACAGATACTGTAACAGCTATCGGCCTCCGCGTAGCGCCGTTGCCGCGCGTAGCAATTGCCGAGCAGGAAATGCGCCCGGAAGTGCCTCGAATCAGCGTGCACCGCTTCTCTGAGCACCGGCACCGCGTCCGCGATCCGGCCCTTGCCGTAGAGGTCGAGCGCTTCGAGGTAGTGGTCCTGCGCGGACCGCCGCGGGATGTTGACCAACTGTTCCTTGAGCCGTTCCACGTCGGCCGTGTTGCCGAGACGTTCGAGCAGGCTGACACGTTGTTCGGTCCACAACCGCGGCCGCGCGTCGCTCGCAAACAGCTCGCCGGCGCGATCGTTGTAGACCAGGGCGTCGCGGAGGCGGCTGTCGTCCCGGCCCGGTAACTCGATCAGCCGCTGGGCGAGCAGGAGCAGGTACTCGGCCATGCGTTCGCGTAACGTCTGGCGGTCGTCCGCGGCGAGGCGGGTCACGGCCGAAGCCGCCTGCCAGTCGGGATCGCTCGCGACGTGATAAGCGGCGACGGGCTTGCGGGCCTCGGCGAGAAACTCCGCCGGCTTGTCCGCCCGCGCGTCGGGGGCATGAATCAGGCCGGGGACGTTGCGGTCGACGGCCGTGACGAAATTCCGGAAGCGGTTCTCGGCCTCGGACTTCTCGGCCCGATTCTGCCAGACCATCGCCGCCGTGCCGAGCATTAAGGCCACGACCGCGGCGACTGCGGCGACGCCGCTCGCCGATGTCAGCCGCGGGTGACGCCGGGCCCATTTACTGGCCCGCTCCGGCCAGGACGGTTCGGCCGTGTGCTTGAGCGGCAAGTGCGCTAAGTGCCTCTCGACGTCTTCCTGGAAATCGCGCACCGTCTGGTAACGGCGGGCCGGGTCGGGATCCAGGCAGCGGACGATGATCGCCTCGACGGCGGGCGTCATGGCGGTGTTGAACCGCATGAGCGAGGGCGGGCGAACCGCCCGGTCGGCGATCATTTTGTCGATGACGTCGTGTCCCTTGCCGACTCGGACGGTGTACGCCGGCCGGCCGGTGAGCAGCTCGTAAAGAATCAGCCCGAGGGCGTAGAGGTCGCTGCGGCCGTCCACGGCGGACGCCGGTCCGCCGCGGAAGGCGCGGAGTTGTTCGGGGGCCATGTAGGGGAGCGTGCCGCCGACGCGGGCGGCGGCCGCCGCTCCCTTTGGCTGAGCGCCCCCGTCCAACGCGAGGTTGAAGTCCAAGAGCATCGGCTGGCCGTCGTCGGTGAGCAGGACGTTGGCCGGCTTGAGGTCCCGGTGAATCACTCCCCGCTCGTGGGCGTGGGCTAACCCGGCCGCGAGTCGGGCCCCCAACCACAAAACCGCTCCCACGTACGACGACTGCTCGAACATTTCCAGCGCCGCGGTCGCCACACCACCGGCCGCCGCAGGCGGAGCGGCCGGGTCCCCAGGCTCGGCAGCGACCGCGGCGGGCATGTCACTCGGCTCGTGCCCCGTCGCCGCCGATCCGGCCGACGACGAGCTGCCCGTCCGCGTCGAATTCCGACGATCTTGCAAGGTCGTGAGGAAATGCCGGCCGGACCGCGGTGGCGTCCGGCCGCGAAGTCCTTTGAGAGCGTCTTCCAGCGTGGTCCCGCCGAAGTACGGCATGCACACGGCCTGCAACGGCCCGGATTGGTGCACCGAATAGATCGGCACGATGTTGGTGTGTTGGAGCTGGGCGAGCGTCTGCGACTCCTGAAACATCTCCGAAGAGACCTTCAATGCCACCAGCCGCTCCGCCAGCCGGCCCTGTTTGGCGAGATAGACACGGCCGAACGCGCCGCGGCCGAGCTCGCCGATCAAACGGAATTCGAGAAACTCCTCGCCGACCTCCGGCAGCCGCGGGTCGTCGCCGCCGCGGTCTCCGGACTGGAGCGGAGAATCGGCCTTTCGAGTCCGGGCGCCGCCGGTGACGACGGGGGTGATGAGCGCGGTGGGGATGCCGAACGGGTCACGGCCCCGCGGCGCGGCGAAGAGGGGCGGTGTCTCGTCGGACGCGGGGGTCGGCTGAATGGTCGCCGGGTGAGTCGAATCCTGCTCGAGCGGGTGAACGCCGTACCGATGGACGTACTCGGCGGGGTCGGGCGTCTCGCCGGCCTCGCGCCGCTGGCGATACTCTTCGAAGATGATCGTTCGCCGGCCTTCGGCGTCGGCGGCCAGCGCGGGAAAGCGGGTGAAATAGGCTTCGACAGGCGCCGGCCGGCCGCGGGTCCAGCCGTACTCCAAGTCCACGCGTACCAGTTCGCGCAAAACCGACGCGTATTCCGGATGCTCGGTCGGAGGCAGGAACCGGGCGAGATCGGCCTCGCCGTGCTGCCGCTGAGCGGCCTCGAACTCTTCCAGGCGGCGGTCGAGTTCGGTCGGTTCGCACGCTGGCGTGGGGGTCATTTCGGCATTTCCTCGTCCAGCAGGCCCTTCAACTTCGCCCGGGCCTGTTGCAGGGACCGCTCCACGGTCCGCTTCGACCGTCCTAGTTTGGCGGAGATCTCCGCCACGTCGTATCCTTCCATCCGCAGTTCGATGGCCCGCCGCTCCCCCTCAGTGAGCCGGGCCAACGTGTCGCGAATCACCAACCGCAAGAACGATTGCTCCGGGTCCTCCCGCTCGATCTCGGCCGCCTCGTCGATCCGGTCCAATTCGGCAGTCACCCGCACGTCGCGCTTGGCAGCCGAGTGGTGGATGCCGGCGGCGCGGATTTTGTTCAGGGCGATGACCAGCAGCAGATTCCACAAGTCGTCGCCCGCCGGCACGTCGTAGAGCCCCTGGCAGGCGGCGCGAAAGAAGGTGCGGAACACTGACTGGACAATGTCGTCGGCGTCCACCCGCCGGGCGAGTTGGGCGGACGTGCTGGCCCGGGCCAGCGCGCGGAGTCGCTTGGCGTACTTGTAGTACAGCTGCGTGGCCGCGTCCTGGCTGCCACCCCGCAGGCGTCGGAGCAGCGATCGGTCGGACGGCAATGGTGTGGCACCGTCCGGGCCGGCCGAGGGGCCGTCGGTCATCACATCCTCGCTACCAAGCAGAGTGAATCGCGGCCGCGCCGTCCGCCACGCGAGCCGACGACGGTGGTGTATGGGCGTATCCCGATTGTAATTGAAGCGGGCGGGGAGGGGAATCGGAGACGGCGGCCGTGTGAGAGCGTCAGGCGATTCCGGGCGACGGAAAATCCGGCCGTCAGACAGAGCCTGACCTACTCGGCACTCACCAATTTCAGAAGGGCCCATAGGCCATGGAGATGACGCATGTGGTCGGGGCCTTTGTCACCCTTGAAACCGTAGACCTGGAACTGACCCTTTCGAAGTCGGCTTTTCATCGTGAGCCCTTCCGCCGGCCATGGATCGCTCGCGGAGTCGCGCTGTGCCCCAAGAGCGGCGATCAGGTAATCCGCCGTCTCGGCGGTACTCGCATATGTTCCGGGTTCCAGGTCGCAGTGCGACAGCACGAACCACTTCTTACCGGCCGCGGCGTCCTTGGCGAATCTTACAAATCCTTCCATGTGCCTGGGCTCGACCTGTTTTTTTGCAGGATCGCCGGCGTAACCCGCATAGATGCTGTCGGCCATCACCAAGGCGTCGATGCGGTCGTAAGTCGCCGGGTCTTTGAGCATCTCTCGCACGCCGCCGAAACCGGCACTGAACGACGAGACGATGACGCGCCGGAACTTCGGGTCGGCACTGACGCCCGACTCCTTGAGTTTCGTTTTGGACTCGTCGAGGATACGGGCGAAGGTGGCCGGCGACTGGAAGCGATCGGTATACACCTTCGACAGCCCGGGGATCGCGACGCAAACAATGACGGCCGAGCGGCCGGAGCGGACGAGGCTCTGTTCCGCCGCGGTGCCGCCGTGCAGGTGCAGAATGAATTCGATGCCATCGGCCGCGGGCTTGTATCCGGCCGGGATGAACAGCTGGCCGTCGGTTAACTTGACGCGCTGCCCCGCCGGCGGGTCCGCCGGTTGGGCTGCCG
>DATJGQ010001228.1:0-5582 GCA_035494815.1 Gemmataceae bacterium | reverse complement strand
GGGGCGCGACACATGTCGCGCCCCCCAGGCGCCTCACCTCGGTCTTTTCGACCCGGAGATCAGTTTCGGCCCGGAACCACCGCCCGATACACGCGGTGGTAATGGAACGCCGGCGCCACCCGCTCGCTCGGCGTGTCGGCGGCCAGCGTGAACAGGACGCCCATCGGCTCCGCGTCCACGTCGCCCCGGCGGAAATTGAACTGCGTCGCACCCCACCGTGTCCCGACGGCGAGCAACTCGAATGCGACGAACCGCTCCTTCGCCAGGTCGTAGGTCGCCCGGCCCATCAGCCGGGTGTCGAACCCGTGCTTCCGAGCGCCTTCGTCCTCGGTCAGCGTCTGCCCGTCGATCCGGATCGAGACGCGGGTCCCGTCCACGGCCGTCACTTCGGAGGTGAGGCGGGCCTTCTTCACGTGCGCCTCGTCGAACGGCGTCGTTTGCCCGCGCACGTTGTCGACCAAATGGGCGCAGGCGATCCGGTGGACGATCGGCACCGGCAACTCGTGCTTCCGCCCGACGTCCGGCTGGGCCGGCAGGAGTTCTCGGGCCTCGGCCTTCGTGAACCAGGCGTAATCCTGGTTCCAGGCGCGGGCCCGCCAGTCCACGCCGGGCGCCGTCTCGCGTGGCAGGTCGCGGGCGGTCACGTACAGCACCAGGCCGTCCGTCGGGTAGGACCGCTCGGCGCGACGGATGGCCGGAATCTGGGTCTTTGGGTCCGTGGGCAACAGCCGCTCGGCCTTCGGGAGTTTCTCCCACTTCGCCAAGGCCCGCTGCATCATTTCTCGGATGCGATCCGGGTCGTTGGAGTTGATCGAGCCGAGGAACATGCCGCTCGGCGTGGCGGCGTAGGTCCCCTGCCGCGTGCTGCTCCGCGCCCGGCCGCCGTAATGGCCGAACTCGGCGAATTTCTGGAAGTGGAGACACTCCGGGTCGTTGCCCATCTGCAAGTGATGGACTTCGTCCGCGGCCGGGACGAACTTCGCGACCAGAGCCTGCACGCGTGGGTCGGACCAGACAGACTGTCTGGAAATGACGCCGTTGTTTCAGGTACAGGCCAGCGGGTGGCCGTTCATCGCCCAGAGCAGGATCGGCTTGTCGTCCTGCTGCGCGTCGATGACCCCGTCCCAGAGGGTGGTCCGCCACGGGACGGTGCAGAAGCACGTCTCCTTGACCTTGGGGCGGATGTGGTCGCGCCACTGGGCGTATGTCTGGTCGTCGAGTTCCGCCGGAGGTCCCGCGGCTGCCGCAAGGACCAGTGTGCCGAGCAAACAGCGGAGCATTTCTAGCTACTCCCGAAAGGTGCTGGGTTAGCCGATCCTCGCCATTCTCCCACGCCCGACCATCGGGTCAAGTCGTCGCGCCTGGCGGGTCGATGTTCAGCGTCACCGAGCTTACCCCATGATCACGCGAACGCCGCGGCGCGCCGGATCATCGCGGAGCGGCGAAAACGCAGTCACCCCGCGTACATATCCCGCACCGCAGAACAGCACAAAATCCGGTGAACTGGCTTCGGTGCTCGGTTTCTGAAGATGAACAAACCAGATCTAACAGGAATGGGAGTACAAGGTGGTCAGCGACTGGAGTATTGTGGATTACGCTGTGGAGGGGCGCGGATGCGAGAGAACCCGGTCAAGCGGCGGTTGCGGGACGGCGGGGTCGCGGTCGGCACCTTCGTGTTCGAGTTCGCCACCACCGGGATCGCCCGGCTGGCGGCCGGCGCGGGCGCCGAGTTCGTGGTGTTCGACCTGGAACACACCGGGTGGTCGGTGGAGACGATCCGCGGCGTGCTGGCGACCGTGGTGCCCCCGCTCGTGCCGATAGTCCGGGTCCCGGCGACCGAATACCACTTCATCGCCCGCGTCCTGGACGTCGGCGCGATGGGGGTCATGGTGCCTATGGTCGAGACGCCCGAGCAGGCGCGGCGGATCGTCCAGGCGGCCAAGTACCCGCCGGCCGGCCGCCGCGGCGCGGCTTTCGGCGTCGCTCACGACGACTACCGCGGCCGAGACATCCCCGCGACGATGGCGTCGGCCAACGCCGAGGGGCTGCTGATCGCCCAGATCGAGACGGCGACCGGGTTGGCGAACGTCGAGGCGATCGCCGCGGTGGACGGGATCGACGTGCTCTGGGTCGGGCAGTCCGACCTGACGAGTTCGCTGGGCATCCCAGGCCAGTTCGACCACCCGGACTTCGTTCGGGCGTTGCGGGTCGTGGTCGACGCGGCCCGAGGGCACGGGAAGGCGGCCGGGTTCATGTGCACCGACGTCGCGAGCGGCCGGGCGCTGCTGGCGCAAGGCTTCCGCGCCATCGGGTTCGGCGGCGACCTCTGGCTGTACCAGCGGGCACTGCGCGAGGGAATCTCCGCGTTGAAGCGGGCCGACTGAAATGCCGTCGAACCTGGCCGACGAGCTGAGTGCCGGCTGCATGAGTCACAGCGCCCGCAGTGGCTACTTCTTGACCGCGTAACAAAAGAGCAGTTCCTGGTCGCGCAGGTACAGCCGGCCGTTGGCCACGACCGGGTGCGCCCACACGCGCCCGCTCGGTTTGCGGAGGCGGGAGCGCTCCGGCAGCCGGAACTGGCCCTTTCCCCGCTCTTCCGCCGGCGACGCCTCGACGAGCGACACGGTCCCGTCGTCGGCGCTCAGGCAGTAGAGGGAGCCGTCGGCGAAACATAGGGACCCGACGCCCGGCCGGCGGGCCTCCCAGGCGACCTTGCCGGTGGCGAAGTCGAGGCACGCCCAGGCCCGCGTCTCGTTCGACCCGTACAGGTGGCTGCCGACCAGCACGACGCCGCCGTGCAGGTTGGCGAACTGCTTGGACTCCCAGACCGTCTCGGCGGCGAATTTCCCGCCGGCCAGGGTCACGCGGAATACTTCCGCCCCGGCCGCGGACCCCGTGACGAACACGCGGCCGTCGTGGACGACCGGCGTGGCCGCGACGATCTCCTCCGCCTGCCGCTTCTTTTCGTAGGCCCAGAGCAGACTGCCGTCCTTCAGGGCCACGCCGTAGACCTTGTCCTCGGCCGCGTAGACGACCTGCGGCACGCCGCCGAACTCGGCCAGAATCGGGGATGAGTAGGTGCAGTCATCCGCGACCGCCTTCGACCGCCAGACGACGGCGCCACTTGTCTTGTCCAGGGCCAGGAGCAGGCCGCCGTCCCCGCCGGGCGCGAGGACGACGAGGTTGCCGACGACGAGCGGCGACCAGTTGTATCCCCAGCCGAGGCCGCTGCCGGTCACCGGGTTGACCCGGCCGCCGAATTCTTTGACCAGGTCCTTCCGCCACTTCTCCCGGCCCGTGTCGTCGACGCAGACGACGACTCCCTGGCTGCCGAGGGCGTAGACGAGCCGCCCGTCCACCGTCGGCGTGCTGTTCGGGCCGAGCGACCACTCGTTGCCGCGGAAGTCGTACGCCGGGGAGATCGCCGCCGCCCAAACCTTCTTGCCACGTGCGTCCAGCGCGAGGACGTGCTCGACCGGGTCCCGGTCGCCGAGCGCGCCGAGGATGTAAACGCGGTCGCCGACGACGGCCGGTCCGCCAAACCCGCGGCCCGCGTCCTTGGACGTCCAGAGCCGGTCGGGGCCGCCCTTGGGCCACTCGTGGAGAAGCCCTGTCTCCCGCGAAACGGCGTCGCGGTTGGGCCCGCGCCACTGCGGCCAGTCCGCGGCCGGAACGGCGGTGACGGCGAGCAACACGGCGAGCGCGACGGCGGCCTTCATGGACAGACTCGCGGGTCGATGGAGCATGGGGAAAACCACCGAGAGCATATCCCCCCGCCGGGCAAACGGCCAAGGTCCCGCCCCGACTTGGTGCGGCGCGGCGTGACGGCCGGCATCGGTTCCCCGCTAAAAACCGGTGACTCGGCGGGTACATCGCCCCTCACGCCAGGTGGATCGTTGGTTTCGCTCTGGCGACCTCCCCGGCAGCGTGTTAGCTTTGTTGTTTCAGAACTCCCACAGCGCGCGGTGAAGAGGTCTGATCGATCGTTGTAAGAGTGCCGAATGAAGCCTCCTAACCGCCTTGCGCTCATCCTCATCGCGGCGGGGTCGCTCGCCCTGTCGGCAGACGCGCCGGTGTCGCGGAGCGCCGACCCGCCGGTGGCACTCCTGCCCGGGCACAAAGGTGCCGAGGACGCGAACACCGCCGCCTACCAGAAGTCCGTCCTTCCATTCCTGAAGCGCCACTGCTTCTTCTGCCACGGGGACGGGAAGGCGAAGGCTGATCTGTCCTTCGACAAATACAGCGACGACCGATCCCTCGTGCCGGAACGGAAGGTTTGGGACAACGTCCGACACATGCTCACGGCGCGCGAGATGCCGCCGAAGGAGCGGCCGCAGCCGACCGCGGCGGAGGTCGAGGCGGCAGTCGCCGCAATCCAGGGGATCTTCGACCGGGCCGACGCCGCGGCCAAGCCCAACGCCGGCCGGGTCACCATCCGGCGGCTCAACCGCACCGAGTACAACAACACGGTCCGCGATCTGATCGGCATCGACTTCAAGCCCGCCGAGGACTTCCCCGCGGACGACGTGGGCTACGGGTTCGACAACATCGGCGACGTGCTGTCGGTGTCCCCGCTGCTGCTCGAGAAATACCTGGCGGCCGCGGAAGCGATCCTCGATCAGGCGATCGTGATCGCCGACCCGCCGAAGCTCAGCAAACAGACGTTTGACCACATCCGTACCAGTTCCATCGCGAGCGCGGGGCAGATCGGCCGAATGGTGTCATTCGAGGCGGGCGAGTACCGCATTCGGTGCAAGGTGGGCGGCGACCAGATCGGCGACGAGCCCGTCCGGGTGATGCTCCGGGTGATGGGCGAGGACGTGAAGGCGTTCGAAGTACGGGCGACGGCCGCCGCCCCCGAGGTGATCGAGGCGACACTCCGCGTGAAGGCGGGGACCGGCCGCGTCGGGGTCGTCTTTCTCAACCCGACCGGGTCGGCCGCCGACGGACGCCAACGGGTCCTCCACCTGAAGGGCGTCGAAGTCGAGGGGCCGTTCGATCCGCAGCCGCTCTCGTACCCGGAGGCCCACACGCGGCTCATGGCGCATCGGCCGGACCGGGCGCCCCGCGACGCGGCGCGGGAGATCGTCACCCGGTTCGCCACCCGCGCCTTCCGCCGCCCGGTGAAGCCGGAAGAGGTCGAACGGTGCCTGGCCCTTTACGACGCGGCCGAGAAGAAGGGGCAGCGGTTTGAGTTGCGCGTGCGGGCGGCCCTGTTCCGGGTCCTCGTCTCCCCGCACTTCCTGTTCCGGGTCGAACGCGACCCGTCCGGCCTCCCGCCCGGCACGACCTACCCGATCGGCGAGTACGAGCTGGCCAGCCGGCTGTCGTACTTCCTCTGGAATTCGATGCCCGACGACGAACTCTTCGCCCTCGCGGGACAGGGCCAGTTGCGGCAGAACCTGGAGCCGCAGGTCCGGCGGATGCTCCGGGACCCGAAGTCGAGGTCGTTCCTGCACGGGTTCGCCGAGCAATGGCTGACTCTGCGGAAGCTGGAATTGGCGTCGCCCGACCCGACCCTGTTCCCGACGTTTACGCCGGAGTTACGCGAGGCGATGACCCGCGAGAGCCTGTTATTCTTC
>DATJGQ010001227.1:0-2833 GCA_035494815.1 Gemmataceae bacterium | reverse complement strand
AAGCCGGACGACCGCAGCCTCAAGGCAAATCGCGCGTCCACGCGGTTGACCCGTAACGGTCCGCCACGAGTCGCCGTGCGGCCGCCAACTCTTCGTCCTTGATCGCCGTCACTTCCAGCCCGAAGCGGCTTTGAAACCCTTCGATCAGCCGTTCGACGATCGCGTCGCGCGGCAGATCGGTCTGCCGCCGCAAAGGGCTGACGCGCTTATTGGCGCTGGCGATGCCTTTATCGCTCAACTTTTCCCTGCCGATCCGCAACACTCGGAGCATCTCGTCCGGGTTCATCTCGTAGGCGATCGTCGTGTGGTGGAGAACAACGCCCGGTTTGCGGGCCTGGGCGGCGCCGCCGATCTTGCCCTCCGCGGAAGTGATGTCGTTGAGCGGCCGGTACCACGCGTCCACGCCGGTCTCGCGGAAGACTTCGACCGCCCAGGCGTCGAGCAGTTGGTACGAGGCGCGGATCGAAATGCCGTGCACGAGCAGGTCGGGCAAATAAAGTGAGTAGGTGATGGTCGAGCCCGGCTGGACGAACATCGCCCCGCCGCCGCTCATCCGTCGCACGACGGTCACGCCCATCTGCTCTGCGGCGAACGCGTCCACTTCGTTCTTGAACGACTGGAAGCGGCCGATGATGACGGCCGGCGCGGCCCACGCCCAGAACCGCAACGTCGGCGGCCGTCGGCCCGCGGCGACTTCGGCGGTTAACACTTCGTCGAGAGCGACGTGCTCGGCCGGCAACAAAGAATGTTCCGGCAAGAGCTGCCAGCCGGCACCGCGGAGCAGATCGGGCGTCATCGTAGCAGTCCTCGCACGACGGCTTCGGCAACGGCTTCCGGCGAGAAGCCCAGCAACTCCGCGTCGATCGGCAGGGCGACCGCAACCCGCGACGACAGCTCGAACGCGGTCGCATCCGCGGACGCCCCTTCGAGGGCCTCGTTGATGAGCGGCAGGGCGTCGTCCGGATAGAGAAAGAAATCGCCGCTGACGCGGACGCGGCTGAGCCGGCCGTCGACGACGTCGAACTCGACGGCGACGAGCTTGCCGCCGGGCGTCTTGTATTCGCCGCGCATACCGATGTGTTTAGCGACGGCCGGCGATTTCGTGCAGTCTCTTGTTTGCCGCTTTGTTTGTGCGATAATCACCGGGTCGTCCACCCACCGGGCCGCTAACCCACCATCCGCAATGACCCCACTTGCAACCCGCCGCCTCGCCATTCTCGCAGTAGCATCCGTCTTGAGCCTCGTCGCCGTGACGACGGCGGGCGATTGGCCGCGGTTCCGCGGGCCGAACGGGAACGGCGTCTCGGCCGATGCGACGATCCCCACCCAGTTCAAAGAGGGCGACGGCATCCTCTGGAAGATGCCGCTGCCGGGGAAGGGCAACTCTTCGCCGGTGATTTCGCGGGGCAAACTGTTCCTGCAAACGGCGAGCGACGACGGCCGCGACCGCCAGTTGCTCTGCCTCGACGCCGTAACCGGCAAGACGCTCTGGTCGCGCACCGCATCCGGCACCACGGCGAGGATTCACAAGAACAACTCGCTCGCATCGTCCACGGCGGCCGCCGACGGCGAGCGCGTCTTTGTCCTATTCTGGGACGGCCGGGGAGTCACGCTGACGGCGTTCGACTTCCTGGGCAATGAACAATGGAAGCAGTACCTCGGGCCGTTCGAATCGCAGCACGGGGCCGGTACCTCTCCCGTGGAGTACGACGGGCTCGTCTACGTAAACTACGATCAGGACGACGCGGCCATACTGCTGGCGTTCGACGCGAGAACGGGCCGGCCGACGTGGCGGACCGAGCGAAAGGGCTTTCGCGCCAGCTATTCTGTCCCCTTCCTTCGGGAGACACCGGCCGGAAAGAAGGAGCTCATCGTCGGCACTACGACGGCCACCACCGGCTACGACCCGAAGACGGGCGCCGAACTCTGGAGTTGGGTCGCGGATTTCTCCTGGCGTTCGAAAGGCCCGCTGCGGACGGTCGCGTCGCCGGTCGCGTGGAAGGACATGATCGTCGTCCAATACGGTGACGGCGACGGCTCCCGCTGCATCACCGCGATCCGGGCGCCGAGCAACGGGTCGAAGCCGGAATTGGTGTGGGAGAAGAAAAAGCCGCGGGCGACGCCGTACGTGCCGTGCATGCTAGTCGTGGACGACCGTCTTTACTGCGTAACGGACGATGGTTACGCCGACTGCTACGAGATCGCGACCGGCAAAGACGTCTGGTCCCGACAACACCTCAAGAACAGCGAGGTCTACTCCTCGCCGGTGCTGATCGACGGCAAGATTTTCGCCCCCGTCGACGACGAAGTCTTCGTCTTCCCGGCGGGGCCGACGTACAAGGCCCTGGCCGACAACAAACTCGGCGAGCGGATCATTGCGTCGCCCGCGGTCGCGGACGGGCGGCTGTACATCCGCGGGCAGAAGCACCTCTTCTGCATCGGTAAGAGTTGGTGATCGCGCGATCGCCCGATCTTACGCCGGCGTTGGTCTTTTCGCGCGTTTGCGCCCAGACGTTTCCGACTGCGCATCGGTTGGCGAAGAAAAACTGAAGCATTTCTCCCGCGCCGGGACCAAATCTGTTAGAGGGCACGGCCTTCCGAGGGGCGCATGGCGAACGTGGGCATGCAGACGGTGATCGACCGGCTGCGGCGGGCCGTCGGCGGCTCCGACGGTCGCGCGGACGATGCACTCCTGCTCGGCCGGTTCGCCGCGGATCGCGACGCCGCCGCGTTCGAAGTGTTGCTCGTACGACACGGCCCGATGGTCCGGTCGGTGTGTTCCCGGATCCTCAGGCACGAACAAGATGCCGAGGACGCCTTTCAGGCGACGTTT
>DATJGQ010001226.1:0-3417 GCA_035494815.1 Gemmataceae bacterium | reverse complement strand
GGCGGAATCGAACACCAGCACATAGACGCAACGGTGCGGAAGCCGCTTCGATCGCATTTCGCCGCGAGTGACCCTCGCCACGATCCGGCCCGATTCATCGACCACATCGACCAGTTCATCCGCGGGTTTGGTCATGGCATTAGCGTTCCATTGTTTGGCGCTGCAGATCGGGCCGGATTGCTCGCATTGTTTATTCGAATAGGGACCGTCGACTCCATTCAGCGATCCCATGTTTAGCAAAAGTCTAACGATTGCGGCGGTCGGGAAAGATGGACACGACTCAACTCGGCCGTCAATCCGCGATCAACCGGTGCGGGCTTCGTCATTTGGCCCATCTTAACGCGACACAATCGGTACGGCGGGCCGTGTTTAGCTCCGTGGCATGTTTGCTACGGCTGGAACAGTTTAAGTTAGCGAAAGTTGGGGACAGGCGGAGTTGGGGTTAAGTTGTGAAGACAGGCGGCATAGCGACCGAAAGAGACTAGCAGTACTTCGGCCCCCAGAGCTTCACGGGATGGAAGCGACCGGGAGGATAGAAGCCCGAAGATCCAGTGGTAAGGCTCGGTAAGGGGATCGATTCATCGAGGAGTCGGCTCCGCAACTTGGCCAAGGACCCGCGCCGAAAAATCCCCATATGGAGGTTCGATCGTGAATGCTGCGTTTCTGATCCTTACTTCGGCTTGGTTGGCAGGCGCCGACCCAGCCCCGGCGGCCGCACCCGCCGCGCCGGCCGCGCCGGCGCCGGCGGTCGTTGCCTCCGGTTCCTGCGGCGGTTGCGGCGCCACTTGCGGCGACTGCTGCGACTCGTGCGACCACGGCCGACGCCATCGCCTGGGCAGCCGTCTGCACGGTCTGTTCCATCGCAATAAAGGCTGCTGCGCCGACGCTTGTTGCGCTCCGGCTCCGACCTGCTGCGCCCCGAAGCCCGTTTGTTGCGCTCCGGCTCCGGCCTGCTGCGCCCCGAAGCCGACTTGCTGCGCCCCGAAGCCGGTTTGCTGCGCCCCGGCCCCGGTTTGCAAGCCAGTCTGCCCCCCGCCGTGCCCGCCGAAGCCTGTGTGCTGCGCTCCGGCGCCGACCTGCGCCGCTCCGGCTCAGGACTGCTGCGATTCGTGTGATCATCATCGTCGTGGCTTGCTGTCCCGCCTGCGCGGGCTCTTCCACCGCCGGAATCGCGACTGCTGCGGCGGTTGCGAATCGACCTGCGGCGGCTGCGGCGATTGCACCCCAGTGACTCCCGCTCCGGCCGTGCCGGCCACTCCGGCTCAGCCGAAGAAGATGCCGACCACCATCGGCTCCGCTCCGGTGATCATCACCCCGGCGAAGAACGGCAACGAGGAGGGTACTCGCAACCCTTTTGATTTGGCCCGTCGGTATCGTGGGAAGGCTCACGCCTCCGCCGATTACAGCAAGCTCACGGGGCAGCTGTTTTTCGTGCATACTGACGGGGGCCGCTGGGTCGTTCGGTATGCCCCGATTTCCAAGGAAGATAGGTTCGGCGGTTCGGTTGTCCTCGCTCGCGACTTCCCCATGGGCGCCTTCCAAGAAGGCGATCTGGTTGACGTCGAGGGCGAAGTGCTGTCCGAGAAGAGCGGTCTGCCGTTGGGCGGGGCGCTGTATCAGGCGGCCAAGGTCGACCTCGTCGAACGCGGTCAGGGATTGGCCTCCGAATGACTGCCTTGAAAATCCGCACGGCCCCGGAAAACCGCATGGTTTCCGGGGCCGTTCGCGTTCCCTGCGAATTGCGTCAAACCTCAATCCGAATAGATGCGGGTCGCTTCTTCCTTCGTCACCGGGTCGACCAGCAGCGTGCTGGTGATCCGGCTCTTGAAGTGAACCACGCCCGCGGCGGTCGTTTTCACGGTGACGCGGAAGATCGCGTCGGCCCGCGGCGCCAGCCGCGGAATCGGTTCGAAGACGATCTCGTTCCCGCTTTGCTGGAACTTGGCGGGGCCGGTCGCGGACTTGAACTGCATCTTGTCCGGCACGACGCACACCAGCTTGACGTCGGTCTCCGTCTTCGAGCCGGTGTTGGTGATCCGAATCTCGTAAGAGGTCTCGGCGCCCACTTCGATCGGATCGTCCAGATCCACCAATTCCATCAAGATCGATGACAACCCATCGACCCGGGTGATGAGGACGGTCTCGTCCTTGATGCCGCGCGAGGCGCGGGCGAGGACTTTGTGCTGGTGTTCGCCGGGGTTGACCGCCAGGCATTCGAACTTAACCTCTCGCGACTGATTCGGTCCGAGTTCGCCGATGAACCAGGAAACCGTTCGCGTGGAGAAGTCGTGGCGGCCGCCGTTATCGGCTTGCAGGAACTTGAAGCCAGGCGGAATCACATCGCTCACGGTCACGTTGAACGCCGGGGCGTCGCCCGGGTTCGAAACCTTGAACGTGTAAACCGCGCGGCGATCGAGATACTTGAGCTTCGGACCATTGGCCTCGAGCTTGATATTCGGCATGATGACGTTGGCGACCGCCTTGTCCGCGGCCTTCAGTCCGCCCTCGGCCTCGCTGTAGGCCTCGCACTTCTGCTCGCCGCCGGCCTTCGTGCCGCAGATCACCTGAACCGAACGAGTCTCGCCGGCGTTCAGGTTGCCGACGTCGAAATCGATCTTGTTGCCCTTGGCGTGTTCGAGCCCCTCGGACAGATCGCAGTGAATCTTGACACGCTCGGCGGGATGATCGCCGGGATTGCTGACGGTCACCAGGTAGGTGCACGGATCGCCGATCAGCACCTTTTCCGGGGCGGTGACCTTGATCATCAGCTTCGGCTCGCGGACGCGGATGCGCATCGCCGAGGAGCCGGTGAACGTCACCCAGGCCTGGCAATTGACATCGCCCTTGGTCGGGCACAGCATTTTGAGTTGCAGGTTGCGTTCCTGCTTCGGCAACATGGTGCCGACTTCCCACATCAGGACGTTGTCCTCGGTGACGGCCTTGGGCTCGGTGGCGACGATCTGAACGCCCTGTTGCAGGCGAACCCGAACCAAAACCTGCTGGACGGCGATGTTGCAGACATTGCGAACAACGATGGTGTAGTCGGAGGCGTTGCCGACCTTGGCGGCGGGCGGGCCGATCCATTCCAGGCTCACTGCCGGCTCCTGGCGTCCGGTTGGATTGCTCTCGGTAGCGCCCGGTCCGAAATCCTCGCGGCCGACCGATCGCTCCGTGTGCAACTCGACCTTCATCGGCTCGGTTGCTTTTTCCATCGGCATGGGAGCGACGCCGGGAATCGTAACGGAGCCCGGGGCGCCCGGCGGGGCGTCGGCGGGTTTGGTCGGCAGCGTCAGCCCCGGAGGCGGCAACGGGCCGCCGGACATCGGGCTGGGGCTTGGCAGCGTCACGCCGGGAACCGGCGGTGCGCTTGCCGGTCCGGTCGACGGCAGGGTCACACCCGGAACCGCGGGCGGCGTC
>DATJGQ010001225.1:0-3116 GCA_035494815.1 Gemmataceae bacterium | reverse complement strand
TCCAATTACCAGGGGTTCCGCTGCGCTCCACCCCTGGCTATTGACGTCCGCCCCGTTGGGGCGAAATCCGTCGACAATCACCGCAACAGCGTCGCGGGCTCGGCGAGCTTGAGCGCCCGCAGGGCCCCGACGCCGGACAGCATCGCTGTGACTTGCGTCCCGGCTGCGGCGGCGGTGAGGACGCCCGCCGCAAGGATCACTTTCGCCCCGCACGCCTCGGCGATCGCCTCCAAGGAATACGCCACCGGCGCGGCCAGCGCCAGGCCCGCAAGCCCGATCCAGAACGATTGCGTCAATACGGCCGCCGCCATCCGCCACCGCGGGATGCCCAGGGCGCTGAGTACGGCAAACTCGCGGACCGACGCCGCCGTCGCCGCGAACAGCGTCTGGCTGGTGACCGCCACGCCCACCAAAATCCCCAGCGCCGTGGTCAGTCCGACCACGATGCCGGCCCCGGTCTGCAACAGCCAGTGCCGGTGCGTGCTGGTCGAGAACTCCGCTTTCGTGAAGACGGCCATGTCGCCGTGTTGGCGTAACCGGTTGGCGACGTCCGCGACATCGGCCTCGTCGCGACACTTGGCCAGCAAATACGTCGTCTGCTCGGGCGGTAACCGGAGCAGGTATCGAGCGGTGTCGAGCGAACAGAACAGGTTCGCCCCGACCAACCCCTTGACCCCGCGGACGGTGCCTACGACCCGCACCCGCCGGCCGTTTACCTCCCCCTCCGGGCCGTCGCCACTCAGGCCGAGTCGACCCAGGTCCGAGCGATCCACGACGACGGCGCCCGGTTCGGACAGCCGGGATCGCAATTCGGGAGTCAGCTCGGCCGCCGCGCCAAAAGCGCCGGGGTAGAGCCGCGAGCCGTGCACGACCGTGAGTTCGGACCCGCCGGTCGACCGATGCCAGAACGCGACCCCCTGGACGTACTCTTCCTGGGCGACGACGTCCGGCAGGTTCAGGCGGGCCGCCCACCGCACCGGGATGGGCGAGCCGACGTCCACGCTCTTGACCTCCGGCGCCCCGATCCAGATGTCCGCCGCCGAATGGTCCACCGGCAGCGACACGATCGACAGGACCCCGAGCACCATCCCCGATTGCAGCGTCATGAGCACGGCGCTAAACGCCACGGCGACGACGGCCGGCAAGTAGCGCGGTCGGTCATGCCACAGCGTTGCGAGTGAATACGACATCGGTCCGGTCTCGGCCGGGGTATGGGAAAACGCTTCAATGCGTGTGTAACGAAAGTCTAGCTCGGGGTTTGGACCGGCGGGCCGACTATTTGTGACTATCAGCGTAATCCGGACAATCCGCCCGCAGCATGCACAGGGAATTGCTCTATTTAGATTACCGAAAAGCGAAAAAAGATTCGCGGGGACTTCGATCCCGGCCGAATTGGCGTGAGTGCCGGCAGGAAAACTGACGAATACGACGCCGCTCAAGCCCCGGGCCGGACGCGGTAGACGCGGTACGTTTCATCGGCGTACACCTGTTCGAGAGCCGGGCCGGCGAGGTCGCGGTCGGCGGTGACGAGAACGTGCGTGATGCCGGCACGCGCGAGTTCGTCGCGCGTCTGCGGCCCCCAGGTCGGTTGTTTGTACCAGTCCTCGACCTGGCGAATGCGGCGATACCATTCGAGGACTTCGACGTCCTTGTATGGGATCGACTTGAAGTCCACGTAGAGCGGGGCCCCGGTGAAAAGTCGGAACTGTTGCAGATCGACCGCGATCAGCGTCGCCCCGGGCGCCGGTCGCGGCGGTGGCGTGAAGCTCGTCGACGGCGGCCCGCGTCGGCCGGTCTGCGGCGCGGGGATGTCCACCGGGATCAGGTAGACGTCACCCGGCTTTTTGTGGTCGCGGACGTATTCGAGCGTCGGTAGCTCGGCGGCGTTGGTCGCGTAGCCGACGCCGAAGGCCATCATGGCGACCCCGCCGATCGCGCAGCCGCATCTGACGATCGCACTTCCCACAATCGTAATCGTCTCCGCGGACTTGAGCCCGTTCCGGCGCGGCATCACGCTCGCGGCGACAGTTACCATCCGAGCGAGGATCACCGTGGTCGCGACGGGCATCAGGACGGCCGAGACGCGCCATGGGAACAATAAGGCGAGGGTCGGATATTCGGTCACGGCCTGGACGACCGTCAGCACGACGCCCGCGGCGGCTGATATCGCCATCACCGGAAACAGCGGCGTGCCGCGGACGAGAGCGACCGCGACCGCGATCCAGGCGATTTGGGCCAGCGCGACGTTGTCGAGCCAGCGGGACACCTGCGCGTGGTGCGGGATGCGGATATCGGCCAGGATGTGCTGAGCCTCGGCGAACTGCTCTGGCGTCGTCGGGGCGAACGTCCGCACCGAATACCACGCGATCGGCAGGACGGCGACGAGGATTCCCGCGCCGAGAGCGAACGACGCCCGTCGCCGACCGCCGTGCCAGAGCACGTGCATGTAACCCAGCGTCAGCCACGCCGCGGGCAAAAGGTACGTGGCGTGAAAGATGCACGCCGCCACCGCGAATGCGGCCGCAAGGATCGGCCGGTCGTGTAAGAAAGCCGCCAGCGACGCGATCAGGAACACGCCGAACGCCGACGGCTGCAACCCCGGCCCGAGCACGTACTGCCCGGCGACGCCGCTTTGCAAGTACCAGGGGTAGTCGGTTCCCGCGAGTCCCACGGACGCCTTTCGCACGACCGCCGCGTGCAGAACGATGAGCAAGGTCAAGATGACAATCAACCCCGTTCCGCCGCGACCCGAGCGCAGCGAGGGGAGCGCTGTGAGAACCGCCGCCAGACTGACGAAGTACCCCATCAACATCACAAAGTAGACGGCCTGGAACGGCCATTCGCCGACATGCCGGTACGTCCACGCCACCGCAGCGCTAAAGACGGGCGTCGGGTCGGCGGTGTTGGCGAGCCAATCGCGGTCGAGGTCGCCGCGTCCGCCCTGGGCGAGCCCGTGCAGGAAGTACTGGTTCTGGTTCGAGTAGTAGAGCGGGGCCTGGGTGTGCGCCAGGGCGAACACGGCGGCGACGAGAAGCAGGGCGGCACAAGGGAGGCGCGGGGCGGGGACGTCGATCGCGGGCGTCATTCCCTTGTGATACGGGGAGAATCGGCGAGCG
>DATJGQ010001224.1:0-7885 GCA_035494815.1 Gemmataceae bacterium | reverse complement strand
CGGGAGCGTCAGCGACCGGAAGATCAGAAGGACAAACCTCCGGTCGCTCACGCTCCCGGCTCGCCCCGCCGCCCCAACATCGTCTTCATCCTCGCCGACGACCTCGGCTACGGCGACCTCGGCTGCTACGGCCAGAAGCTGATTCAAACCCCGAACCTCGACCGCATGGCCTCGGAAGGGATGCGGTTCACGCAATGTTACGCTGGCAGCACCGTCTGCGCCCCGTCGCGTTGCGCCCTGATGACAGGCCTGCATACCGGCCACTGTCGCATCCGCGGCAACGCGAACGTGCCCCTTGAACCCGGCGACCGCACCGTCGCCGAACTCCTTAAGTCGGCCGGCTACGCGACCGGCCTCGTCGGCAAATGGGGCCTCGGCGAGGCGAGAAGCACGGGCGTTCCGAATAAGAAAGGCTTCGACGAGTTCTTCGGCTTCCTCAACCAGACGCACGCGCACAACTATTACCCGGACTTCCTTTGGAGGAACGAGCAAAAGGAGCCGCTCGCCGGGAACGTGCTTTCGGACAAGCCGCAGGTCTCGAAGGAGAGGGCCGAATACGCGCAAGACCTCTTCACGAGTGAGGCGCTGTCGTTCATCGACCGCCACAAGTCCGGCCCGTTTTTCCTCTATCTCGCCTATACCACGCCGCACGCCAACAACGAGCGGACGCGGGCCGAGGGCAACGGCAACGAGGTGCCCGATGTCGGTTCTTATGCCGACCGCAATTGGCCCGGGCCGGAAAAGAACAAGGCGGCTATGATTACCCGCCTCGATACCGACGTCGGCCGTGTGTTCGCCAAGCTTAAAGAACTGGGCGTCGACGAGAACACGATCGTCTTTTTCACGAGCGACAACGGCCCGCACCGCGAAGGCGGCAACGACCCGAAGTTTTTCCAGTCGTCCGGACGGTTGCGCGGCATCAAGCGCGACCTGTACGACGGCGGCATCCGCGTGCCGATGATCGTCCGCTGGGCGGGGCACGTGAAGGCGGGCAGCACCAACGATTTCGTCTGGGCGTTCTGGGACTTCCCGCCGACCGCCGCGGAACTCGCCGGCGCCTCGGCGCCCGCTGGCATCGACGGGCGCTCGGTCGTGCCGGCGCTGACGGGGCAGGGGACTCTGAAGCCGCACGACTACCTTTACTGGGAGTTTCACGAGCAGGGCTCGAAGCAGGCGGTGCGGACCGACGATTGGAAGGCGGTGCGACTCAGGCCCGGCGGAGCGATCGAACTGTACGACGTAAAGTCCGACCCCGGCGAGGCGAAGAACGTCGCCTCGGAACATCCGGACGTCGTCGCCCGCGTGGAGGCATACTTAAAGACGGCGCGAACCGAAAATGCCCGATGGCCGCTCAGCGATACGCCGGCGAAGGGAAAAGCAAAAGCGAAGGCGAAGGGGAAGTGATGGAAAGAGTAACTGTCAGAGCCGGAAGCGTTAGCGACGGGTTATTTGGTTGTCTCCCGTCGCTAACGCTTCCGGCTCTGATGTTCGCGGCGTGCATATCCGCGGCCGAACCGCCGCGTCGCGCCGCGCCTCTCCCCGTCGAGAAGGCCCTCGCCGGATTCCGCGTCGATCCCGGCCTCCGCGTCGAGCTGGTCGCCGCGGAGCCCGAAGTCGAAAGCCCGGTCGCGATGGCGTTCGACGAGGACGGCCGCCTCTGGGTCGTCGAGATGCTCGACTACCCGAACGGCCCCGCGAAGGGCCAGCCGCCGGAGGGGCGGATCAAGGTCCTCGAAGACCGCGACGGCGACGGCCGCTTCGAAACCGCCCGCGTCTTCGCCGACAAGCTGCTCTTCGCCAACGGCCTGATGCCGTGGAAAGGCGGCGTCATCGTGACCGACGCCCCCCACATCCTCGAACTCCACGACACCGACGGCGACGGCATAGCCGACGAACGCAAAGTGCTCTATGAAGGCTTCACGACCGCGAACGTGCAACTCCGCGTCAGCCACCCGGTCCTCGGCCCGGATAACTTCGTCTACGTCGCCAACGGCCTCCGCGGCGGCCAGATCCGAGCCGGGGACTCGAAGGGCTCGCCGCCCGTGTCGATCAACGGCATGGACTTCCGCTTCGACCTGCATACCGGCAAGCACGAAGCGATCTCCGGCATGGGCCAGTACGGCAACACGTTTGACGACTGGGGGAATCGTTTCGTCTGCGACAACAATCACCACTTGCGGCATGTGGTCCTGCAAAACCACTACCTCCGCCGTAATCCGTTCCTGGCCGCGACGACGGTGCTGGCGGACATCTCCGAGTTGCCCGCCGACGTGCCGGGCGCCGGCGTGAAGGTCTTCCCGATCAGCAAGAACTGGACGACGTCGAACCTGCACGCCGGACACTTCACCGCGGCATGTGGCGTGTTCATCTATCGCGGGACGTTGTTGCCGGAGCAATACCGCGGTGCGGCGTTCACCTGCGAACCGACGGGCAATCTCGTCCACGCCGAAAAACTGCGTCCATCGGGCGCGACATTCACGTCGCGGCCGTCGCGCGACGGCGTCGAGTTTCTGGCGACCGCGGACGAATGGTTCCGCCCGGTGTTTCTGACGTCCGGCCCCGACGGCGCTCTGTATGTCGTTGACATGTCGCGGGCCGTGATTGAGCACCCCGAATGGATGCCGCCCGAGTTGAAAAACCGTCCCGACCTCAACGACGGCAAACACACCGGCCGGATCTGGCGGATCGTCCCCGACCGTTTAGCCGCGACGCGCAGCGGTGCGCGGCCGAACCTGAGTCACGCCACCACCGCCGACCTCGTCAAACACCTCGACCACGCTGACGCGTGGTGGCGCACCACCGCCCAGCGGCTCCTGTTGGAGCGACAGGACGCCGCCGCAGAGCCGCTGCTCCGCGGACTCCTGAACAAATCGCCCCAGCCGACCGCCCGCGTCCACGCCGCGTGGCTCCTGCAACACTCCGACGGCCTCCAAGAGTCCGACGTCGAGCGCCTCCTGCACGACGACCATCCGCGCGTTCGCGAACACGCCGTCGTCCTGGCCGAGCATTGGCTGCCGTCGTCTGCCGGGATTCAGTCGCGCTTGCTCGAACTGGCCCGCGACTCCGACGAGCGGCTGCGCGACCAGGTCGCGCTGTCGCTCGGCGCCTGGGACGACGACCGCATCCTCGAGCCGCTCGCCTCCATCGCCCGATCGCGGGCGTTCGACCCGTGGACGCGCGCGGCCGTCGCGTCCGCCGTGCCGACCCGCGCTGACAAGCTGTTCGTTCTCCTGATGAACCGCCCCGAGGTTGCGTCGGAAATGCTGCCGCAGATGATTTCTGACCTGGCTGCGATCGTGGGCGCCCGCCAACAGCCCGCGGAAGTCGCGGCGTGCCTGACGGTGTTGCGGAACCCGCCGCCGCGGCCCGGGCGGCCGGAACCTCTCGGCGTCCTCGCCGCCCTGGCCGACGGCATGGCCCGCCGCGGCAAGTCGCTCAACGACTTCCTCACTCAGCTGCCCGACGAGCGGCATGACTTGCGGGATTGGGTCGCGGAGCAGTTCCGTACGGCCGCCACGATGGCCACGAATCAGGACACGCCGGGACTGGCCCGACTCGCTGCGATCCGGCTGCTCGGCTCCGCCTCCTGGGACGCCGCCGGGCCGGCGCTCACCGCGCTACTCACCGGTGAGGCCGCGCAAGACTTGCGTCTCGCCGCGGTTCGCGCGCTCGCCGCTCAGCCGGCCGCGGAAGCGGCCCCCGCGCTATTGAAACCGTGGCGCAGTTATCGGCCGGTCCTCCGCCGCGAGGTCGCCGAAGTCATGGCCCGCCAGCCCGACCGCTCACTCCTCCTGGTTGCCGCCGTTGAAGCCGGCGAGGTGAAGCCCGCCGACCTGGACCCGACCGTGACCCGCCGCCTTACGAATCACGCCAAATCGGAAATCCGCGACCGCGCCCGCAAGGCGCTCGAAGCGAGCCTGCCCGCCGATCGCAAGGACGTACTCGAGAAGTACCAGGCCGCGTTGAAGACCGAGGGCGACGCCCGCCGCGGTCGCGAGGTCTTCACGAAGAACTGCGCGACCTGCCACGCCGTCGCCGGCGTCGGCGTCAACGTCGGTGCCGACATTTCCGACACGCGCACCAAGGCGCCCGGCCAACTGCTCAACGACATCCTCAACCCCAACGCGGCCGTCGACGGCAATTACATCGAGTACGTCGTCACCCTCAAAAACGGCAAACAGGTCAGCGGGGTCATCGCCGGCGAAACCGCAGCCGGGCTGACGTTAAAACGCGCCCAGAATCAGACCGACACCGTCCTGCGGGCGGACATCGACGAAGTGCAGTCGACGGGGCGGTCACTGATGCCGGAGGGTTTCGAGAAGACGATTACGATCGCGGAGATGGCCGACCTGATCGCGTTTCTGAAGAATTGGCGCTATTTAGACGGCGCGATTCCCTTAGGGAGGTAAGGGCCGGGCGGGGAAACCACTTCCCTACGAGAATCGGACGTATCCGGGCGGCATAATGCCCTTGGGCCAATGAGGGCCGGGCGGGGAAACCCCGCGACTACATTCGGATTGTAGGGGCGAGGTTTCCTCGCCCGGTCACCACGGCCGGCTCTACTTATCACCCAGCAGATTCTGGAGCATCCGAAACAGCCCGCCGGTCGGGACCGGCTCCTGCTCGCTCGCTAGCGCCGAATCTTCCACCTTCATGTTCCGGTGCGTCCGCCGGCGAACGACAGTTTCCCGAACGCGGCCCGCGAGGTCCGGCGACGCCCGCAACACCTGCCGGAACGCCGGCGCGCCGATCGCCAACAATTCGCACTCGTCCACGGCCTGCACCGTCGCCGTCCGCTCCTCCCCGGTGACGAGCGACCCCTCGCCGAAGACGTCGCCCGGCCCGAGCTCCGCGAGCGTCACTCTCGTCGCGCCCGGCTGCTCGGCGTACACCGACACGCGTCCCTTGAGAATCCCGAACAGTTCGTCGCCCGTGTCGCCCTGGCGGAGGATGATCTCCCGCGGCGCATAGAGCCGCGTCTGGCCGAGCTGTGCGAGCTTCTGGAGGTTCTCCGGGGACAGCACGCCGAAGATGTCCAACCCGCGGAGCGCTTCCGTCCGTCTGGCGATGACGTCGTCCGGCTTGCCCGCTGCGCCGTCGGCCGACGGCTGCCGCACGGTGACGGTCATCAGCGGTCCCGGGATCGTGATCCCCGCGCGGTTGAGCGCGTACCAGATGCAATCGCGAACGCCGCCGTCCACGCGGTCGCGCTGGCCCAGTTGCGTCGTGAAAAAGCGCACCCAGTATTGCACGCCCCGCTCGTCAAAGGCGTGCGTCACGACCGACGGCGCCGGCTCGCCGAGCACGCCCCACGCCTCAGCGATCGCGGTAAGAATGATTTCGTGCACCCGCCGCGGCGGCACGTCGTATGGGGCATGTACGTAGACCGACCGCCGGGCGAAATCCTTCGGCTTCGTCCAGTTGGCGATGTAGCCGACGCCGAGCGTCCCGTTCGGGATGATCACCTCGACCTTGTCGAGCGTGAGGACCTTGGTCGCCCGCCAGTTGATCTCGGTCACCTCGCCGACGTGGGCCGGGTTCTCGTCGAACTGGATCCAGTCGCCGACCTCGAACGGCCGTTGCGCCTGAATCGCCAGCCCCGCGAACAGGTTGCCGAGCGTGTCCTTGAGCGACAGGCCGAGCACGACCGAAAGCACGGCCGAGCCGGTCATGATTTCCCGCCAGCCGGTGTCGGCGACGATCAGCACGAGCACGAACACCGCCAGGTACAGGCCCGTCTGAATGATGTCGAGGAAGATCTTCGGCACGTCCCGATGCAGAAAATGCAACACCCCGTGGAAGACGAGGACGAACCCGCACCGGGCGATCCCGAGGCAGAGCAAGAGCAGGGCGATCTCGCTGTCCAGCTTCCGGAAGTCCGGATCGGTCGCGGTAAGGCTGTAGACGACGGCTAAGATCAGGCTGAGCGCGAGTAGCACGACCGGGCCGACGACGCGCCGGTTCCACGGCCGCGGCACGAGCAAGATCTGCAGCACGATCAGCGTCATCAGGGTGAGCGTGCAGACGGCCAGCAGCCCGCGGAATGGCACCGAGAAGTCGAGCAGCGGCAGAAACACGTCGGCCATCGCCCGCCCCCTAGCCCCGCGGCTTGCCGTCGACGAGGACGCGGAGGTGCCCCGTCTCGACGTCGTAGACCAGCCCGTGGATCCGCGGCACGACGTGCGGCGGGCGACGGTGCTTGATGATCGACAGGGCTTGGAGGTGCTTGATCTGCAACTTGACGTTTTCTTCGATGAGGATGTTGAGCCGCTCGTCGCGGCTCAGCTTTCGTCCGGCGTCGATTTGCTCCAGCGACTCCTTGGCCCCGTTTGCGATCAGCAGCCAGTCGGAGATGTAGTGGTCCTCGATGTTTCCATCGTGCAGCGCCGCGATGCCGCCGCACTTAGTGTGCCCGCAAATGATGATGTCCGGGATCTTGAGGTACTCGACCGCATATTCGATGATCGCGGCGACGTTGATGTCGTTGAACGCGACGATGTTCGCGACGTTGCGGTGAACGAAGATCGTTCCCGGCTTGCTGTTGGTGATGACATGTTCGGACACGCGCGAGTCGGAGCAGCCGATCCAGAGCACCTGCGGCGTCTGGGCCTGGGCGATGGTCTGGTAGTAGTCCAAGTGCCGCTGGAATTCCTTGTCGATGAAGTCGCGGTTGCCTTCGAGCAACATATCAATCATGGACGGGTTCCGTTCGGTCGGGGTGTTCCGCGGTCAGGACAGAATAACAGTTCGGAGCGGCGACCGTAAGGGAGCGGGGCGCCAAGTCCAAGTCTGTCGGAGCCGCGACCGTAAGGGAGGGCTCGCCATTCGTCAGAGCCGCGACCGTAAGGGAGTGGGCCAGCGGGCGCCCGCTTCCTTACGGTCGCGGCTCTGAAGGTAAGCGGCGCCAATAGTCGAGCGTGTCGCGGAGCGTCTGTTGGAGGCTATACCGCGGCCGCCAGCCGGTCGCCTGCCTGAGCTTGCCGCTGTCGCCGGTCAGAACAGCCGCGTCGGCGGGCCGGAGGCGGTCGGCGGCGGTCACGACTTCGACGGGGCAGCGACATATCGCCCGCAACTGATCGAGCACGTCGCCGATCCGCACCGGCACGCCGGACGCCGCGTTGTATGTCTCACCCCGCACGCCCGATTCCATGACGCGGCGATACGCGTCGGCCATGTCGCGGACGTCGGTAAAGTCTCGATAAGTATCCAGGTTGCCGACCGATAACCTCGGCGACTGTTCGCCCCGCTCGATCCTGGCGAGTTGCGACGCGAACGACGCGACGGCGAATTCGGCCGCCTGCCGTGGCCCGATCTGGTTGAACGGCCGGACCCGAACGACATCCAGCCCCGGCCAGCGCGTCACCTGATAGGCGAGTAAATCGGCCGCCGCCTTGCTGCAGGCGTACGGGTTATCCGGACGTAACGGGGCGGATTCCCCGCAGGCTACGTCCGGCCGCTCGTTGGCACCATAGATCATGCCGCTCGTCACGGCGACGATCCGTGGCGACCCGCCCCAGGCGACGACCGCGTCAAACAGCGCGCGAGTGGCCGCGAGGTTTCCTGTCCAGGCGGCGTCCGGTTCCCGCACGGACGGACCCGACTTCGCGTACCCGGCGAGGTGATAGATCTGTTCCGGCTTGACGTCACGAAGAACGCTCTCGACGGCCGCTCGTTCCGAGAGATCGGTCGCGTGCAACGGCACGTGGCTGGCGAGATGCGCCAACTCCGGCGCCCACGCCGCGCGGCGGGCCACGCCGTGAATATCCGCACCGCCGGTGGCCAGCAGCAAGTCGGTCAGGTGCCCGCCGACGAAACCGGTTGCCCCGGTCACAAGGATGCGCATAAATCAGTGGGCAGTGGACAGTGGGCAGTGGGCAGCGAAGTA
>DATJGQ010001223.1:0-4448 GCA_035494815.1 Gemmataceae bacterium | reverse complement strand
TCGTGCAGCTTGACCAGGTGCTCCCACGCGAGCCGTCGCAGCCACGGGTAGAACGGCACCGGCCGCGTCCGCAGATAATGCGACAGCTTGCCGGCGGCGTCGAGCAGTGCATCCTGCACGACGTCGGACGGGTCCAGGCGGGCCGCGAGCCGCGGGTCCAGGTGGACGGCGACCATCCGCCGCAGCCGGTCGCGATAGCGGGCAAGCAACTGCTGCCGGGCCGGCTCATCTCCCCCGCCGGCGCGGCGCAACAGCTCCTCGCTGTCCGAGGTCTGCGCAGTCATAGTGTGAAGTTCCCCTACGACCGATCTGCGGAACCGGCGGAAAAGGTCACACGAAAACGGCCGACTTCGGCCGTCAGGTCGCGGAAGTTGTCTCGCGGATTGTAATTGCGGAGACAAAAGCGAGAAATGAAAAAGCGGGACGCGCGGCGAGTTGGCCACGCAACACGTGGGCGCCTGCCCGAACGCTACTATCGGTTAACTTGTGCACGTCCGGCCGAACTCCCTGCGGACCGAAACGCCGCACCCGTAGTCGTTTCTCACCGGCGTAAACATCCTCCGTGTCGCTTCAGACCCGAGCAGCTTGTTCGACGCTAGCGCTCGGTCCCACGCGAGCAGGTCATCCTCAATGGGTCAAGAGAAGGCCCTTCCGGAGGTTTCCCGCTCGCCCGCGCGGGCAATTCCTGTTCTAGAGGTATCGCCAACCGGCGAGTCCTTTCAGCGAGGCTCTGTCCAGCGTTTACGCGGCGGAGTTTGGCCTATTTTCCGGAGGCCGCCGATGTCGCGCGTGTTCAGTCGATTGAAAGTGCGACCGGTCCGCGGGGGTCGCGACGTCCGTCACTTGCGCGCGCGGCTGTCGTTGCAGCCGCTGGAGGGGCGGGTCGCGCCGGCGACATTCACGGTCACCAACGTCTCCGACGCCGGCAACGGCTCGTTGCGGCAGGCGATCCTCAACGCCAACTCGCTCGCCGGTGTGGACGACATCGTTTTCGATCCTGCCGTCTTCGCCGTTCCACGGACGATTTCGCTGACGTCGGCAGAGTTGCTCGTTTCGCAGGGCCAAAATATCACCGGCCCCGGCGCCGGACTGTTGACCGTCCGCCGTGACCCGGCGGCGGCGGCGGCCTTCCGCGTCTTCGATTTCAACTTCCCGTCGGGCGGCACCGCGACGTTGAGCGGCATGACGATCTCGGACGGCCGGTCGAACGCGAAACGATCTCGGGCTTGACGATCAGCGGTGGGTCGGCGACGAACGACGGCGGGGCCCTGCGCATCCCGGCGGCCAGCGACACCGTCCTGCTCCAGGATGTGGTGATCACCGGCAGCTCCGCCGCGGCCGGGGGTGGCGGGATCAGCCTCACCGCGGGCAGCCTGACGGTGCGGAACAGCACCATCTCGGGCAACGTCGCCGGGATCAACAGCAGCCTCACCCGTCGCAATGGCGGCGGTATCTTCGTGCTCAGCGGGACCCTCCTGGTCGAGAACGAGCGGGTGAACGGGCCGGCGGCCGACATCGGCGCGTTCGAGGTGCAGGAGGCGCCGGCGTTGCAGTCGATCGCGGTGACCCCGGCGACCCCAACCGTCGCGAAAGGACAGTCACAGCAATTCACTGCGACCGGCAGCTATTCGGACGGCTCGACGCAAAACGTCACCGGCCTGGTGACGTGGGCATCGGCGACGCCGGCGGTCGCGACGATTAGCGGCTCGGGCCTGGCCGCAGCCGTCGCGACCGGTACCTCCACGATCTCGGCCACCATGAGCGGCGTTACCGGCTCGACAGTCCTGACAGTGACGCCGTCGGCGCCGGTGTCGGTGCAGTCGGTCGTGATCGACAACGGCACGGCCCAGCGGTCGATGGTTCGGAGCGTGACCGTGAGCTTCTCCGGCCTCGTGACGTTCGTCGGGCCGGTGGTCAACGCGTTCCAAATGGTGCGGACCGGCTCGACCGGCAACGTCACTCTGGCGGTCGACCTGTCCGGCTCGACGGCGATACAGACGGTCGCGCGGCTGACCTTCTCCGGGTCATATACGGAGGCGGCGAACTCATTGATTGACGGCAATTACACCCTGACGGTGTTCAGTGCCCAGGTTCAGGGCGGCCTCACCGGTGGGGACAACCTGACTGCGCTGCACCGCCTCTACGGCGACGTGAATGGTGACAGGGCGGTAAACGGGCTCGACCTGACTGAGTTCCGGAAAGCGTTCGGTGCGGCTTCCACCGACGCGACCTACCTGGCGGCGTTCGACTGGAACGGCGACGGGACGATCAACGGGCCAGACCTGACGCAGTTCCGCAGTCGCTTCGGCGTCATCCTGCCATAGGCTGCAAAGCTACTGACGGTCTCCTAGGCACCGGTTACCGACACCTGGCGGCCCGCTGTGTCGGAGCGGTGGCGTAAGAGTCCCGGCGTCAGACGGTCGTTTGGCCGCCACGTCCGTCTGTAGCCGGGACTCCAACTCAGTAAATCGACGACGGCGAACGGCTCGGCTTAGCGAGCCGCACGCTCGCCGCCGATGTCCGCGACGGCCGCCTGCAGGACCTCCTTGGTCGCGTCGTCCTGCACCAGCGCGATCACTTTCAGATGCTTGAACTCCATCGGCCGGTCGGCCTGCGGGAACGGTCGCTTCTCGGCGGCATACTCGTCCAGGTACTTGGTCAGTTCCTGGCGCAGGTCGCCGAGCTTGACCGTGGCGGTGTGCCGGCCCTCCCGCCCCGTCAGCGCCGTGCCCTCGGCCCCGCCTGGCATCGCCCGCACCACCATGTGGTGAAAGCGCAGCTTGTTACTGCCGACAAACCGGATCGTCTCCTCGACCAGGAGCAGCCGCAGCCGCCTGCCGTCGCCCGGCGCGGGCAGCTTGGTCACGTCGGCGTTGATGGTGATCGTGTCGCCCTGGCGGGTGGCGCCCACGGTCACGGCCGTCTCGCCCGGCTGCTCCAAGAGCCGTTCGATGACCGCGCGGTACTCCTTGTACTTGGCCTCGGACCGGGCCAGCGGGCCGCCGCTGCCGGCCTCCGCCTTGCCGTTGAAGAAGGTGCTCGGCGTGCTGCGGACGCCGTAGTATTCCGCCCGCGCCTCGGCCGGCGGGTTGGTCATCGGGTCGGGGCCGGGGATGTGCAGGTGGTACTGGATCAGGACCAGGTCGGTCGACTTGTAGGTCTTCTCCAGCGCGTCGAAGGCGACGTCGGCGGCGACGCACGGCGGGCACTGCGCCCCGGTGAAGAGCTCCATCACCACCGCCCGCTCGCTCGGAGCCTTGCGGCCCTCGAAGGCGGACGGCTTGAAGGGCGGCGTCTTGGCCAGGTACTCGCGGTCGACCTCGGCCGTGAGCCTGGCCAGACGGGTCTCGGCCTGCGCGGCATCGGCCGCCCTCCCGGCATTCTTCAGGGCCTTGGCGAGCGCCTCGATCACGCGCGTCTGCGTCTCCAGGGAGTCCTTCGGGGTGAGGGTCTGGTCGGCCTTCTGGGCACACTCGACGGCCACGCCCGCGAGGGCGGCCTGCGGGGCCAGCAGCTCCGCGAGCTGCATCGTCTGCTCGCGCGCGAACCGCGGGCCGTACCGCTCAGCCATCTTCATGACGGCCTGGGCTAGCCGGCCGCCCTCAGCGGCGTCCAGCTTCAGCGGGCCTGCCGTCCGCAGCAGGCTCTGTGCCGCCTGCACCGCCGCCGGCGCGTCGGCGTGCTTCTCGACCACCTCGCGGTACAGCGTCGCCTGCTCGGTCTCGATCTCGGCCGCCTCTTGCTGAAGCTTGGCCTTCACGTCCGCGTCCTTCACCTGCTGCGCCACGGAGCGGAACTGTTGGATCTTGGCCGAGAGCGACTGCGCCTTGCGCATCGCCTCGGGCGGGTTCATGCGGACGAGGCTGTTCGCCGACGTGAGTGCGGTCTTGGAGGTGGCCGCCACCCGTCCCGGACCCAGTCGGCCGTTGAGTTCAAACGTGCCGAGAATGGTGTCCGCTCCGGCCTGGGGGACGCGGCCCTCGAAGATGATGTCGCCGGTCGGACCTTTGAGGACGACTTTGAACCGGTCCTGTTCGAGCGCAACGCTCTTGAGTTCCAAACCCCGCATCGGCGGGATGGGGGCTGCGGCCACCAACTCGCCGTCCACACCGTCATCCTTGGGCGTGACTTTGATCAGGCAGGTGACGATGTCGGTCGCGGCAGGCCCACCGATCGGCGAGGGCCCGATCAGGGAGACCATCACCATCTCGTAGGTGCCGGCCTTCGGCGGGGTGGCCGCCGGGGCGGCCGGGGGCAAGAGCAGGCCCAGGGCGAGTGCGGACAGCGCCAGTCTCATCGCTGCGTCCTTTCCTGAGAGGTCCCAGGGTGTCGAAACTTGTGTCGCGGTGCCGAAAATTGTCCCCTCACGCGGGAGTGGCGTCTAGCGATTTCCGGCGTGCAACAGTTTTTGCGTTATCCCTGGAGACAGGTAGTGTCCTGTAAGCGTA
>DATJGQ010001222.1:0-5179 GCA_035494815.1 Gemmataceae bacterium | reverse complement strand
CGGGTCCTTGTGGTCCACGTCGATCCGCAGGATCGAGGAGAGCAGGTCGGAAACGTCCTGCCCGGTGTTGAGCGCGTCGGGGGGATTCGGGCTGCTGCCGTCGCCGGTCGAGATGTAGAGCATGCGGTCGTGGCCGAAGTGGATGTCGCCCCCGTTGTGTCCGCCTTGCGGGAAGCTGAGGACGATCTCCTCGCTCGCCGGGTCGATCCGCGGCGGGTCGGTCTTGGTGACCGTGAATCGCGACACCCGCGAGCCGTCCTCGAGGTTTTTTTGCCGACGATTCTCGGGGCGGATCGTGTAGCAGACGAAGCACTGGCGGTTCTTCTCGAAGTCGGGATGAAACGTCAGCCCATAGACCGACTCGATGTCCTTGCCTCCCGGAAGCTGTTTGATCGTCTTGAGTTCCTTGCGGAGGTCGAAGAACAGATCCGCCTTGGCGTCCGGCTTATCGACGAACGAATAGAGCACCCCGTCCTGTTCGCCGACGAAGAGTCGATTCATTCCCGAGGCGCGGGCGAGGAGCAGGGGGTGTTCGAACTTCAGGTTCGGAAAGGCCCGCACGATCTTGAACGGCGGCGGCGGCTCGGGCGAACCGGTGACCCGCGAAGTCGTTAAGGCGGCCCGCGCGGGTTTGACCGGGTCGGCCGCGAACCCGACGAGCGGCAAGGCGAGCACGAGCACGTACAGACTGTATCGGCAAAGTGACGGCATAAGTGCGCTCCGCAAACGGCAATGACCAATCAAGTCGAAGAACAAGGACCGAGCCGTTCAGCCATTGTAATGGGGCGCGCACGCCGAAAGGAGAATGATTCCCGGCGCGGCGTTCGTATGATTCTCCTCGTGCATGTGAGGGAGCGATCGCGATGAAGAAGGCCTTCGACCACATCGGCATCATCACGCTCGAGCCGCAGCCGGGGGAGGCGTGGGTTCCGGATAGCGAAGTATGGGTCACCAACCCGCGCAAGCACCCCAATCGCATCGAGTACGTTCGGCCGAAGCAAATGCCGAACGTTTCGCGCGAGCAGGTCGGGTTGTGGAAGCTGTGGCATTGGCCGCACGTCGCCTATCGCGTCGAGAACCTCCGGGCGGCGTTGGCCGGTAAGGAGATCGTCCTCGGCCCGTTCTTCCCTGCGCCATTCATGGAAGTCGCGTTCGTTCACGAAAACGGCGTCGTCATCGAGTACATGCAATACGGCGAACTCGACCACTGGTTCGGCCAGCCGAACCCGCCCGACTTCCGGCACGAGCCGCTGACCGACTGACAACAAGGTGAGGACCTGGTCATGAAATGGTTGTTGCGGCTCCTATCGATGACCGCGCTGGTCGCGACCGGCGCCGAACGTCCGCCGATGCCGGCGATCACCAAGCCGGTCATGTTCAATACCCCCGAAGCGGACAAGATCCTCGCGGCGTTGCAGGTCTTTCCGCCCGACAACCCGTGGAATGAAGACATCTCGAAGCTGCCGGTGCAGCCCGTGTCCCAAAAGATGATCGCGGGCATCGGGGCCGACAAGAAGCTGGCTTACAACCTCGATATGGGCTTCGTCATCGTGCCGCCGGATCAGAAGAAGGTGCCGGTCAAGCTCGTGATGTATGCCGGCGAATCGGACCCGGGGCCGTACCCGATCCCGGACAACGCCCCGATCGAGGATTGGCCCACGAACGGCCGAAAGCTCGAGGATCACCAGAGGGCCGAGGAGCGCGGCGACCGCCATGTCCTTGTCGTCGACCCGATCAACCGGATGCTGTACGAGTTCTACCAGGGGCGCAAGACCGACGCGGGCTGGCAGGCGGCGTGCGAGGCGACGTTCGATCTGAAATCGAACAAGCTCCGCCCGGACGGGTGGACTTCGACCGACGCCGCCGGCCTGCCGATATTTCCGGCGGTCGTGCGCTTCGACGAGTGCGAGCGCGGCATGGTCGAACACGCGATGCGGTTCACGGTGCAACGAACGCGGCGGGCGTACGTCTATCCGGCGACGCACTTCGCCAGCCGCCGCACCGAGGATACGCTGCCGCGGATGGGCGAGCGCTTCCGGCTGCGACAAGATTTCGACGTTAGCGGTTTCTCGCCGCACATACAGGCGATCCTCAAAGGCTTGAAGAAGTACGGCATGTTCATGGCCGACAACGGCGGCGACTGGCGGCTCTCCGTGGCCCCGGACAGCCGGATCAAGGGTCTGAACGAGCTCGGGCGGGTGAAAGGCTCCGACTTCGAAGTCGTGCAGACCACGGGACCGAACGAGGGCCCGCGGAAGAAATGAGCCCGGCTATAAAGTCTTGCCGACGGCGACATCCGTTTTGCCTGCCCGCCGCCGCGGCGGGTACAATTGGGTGATGACTACCACTTACGCGAAGGACCTCTCGGCCCCGAAAACCCTCGACTGGCGGAAACGGCTCGCTCTCATCAACGAGACGATGCGCGAGATCAGCCGGCAGACCGACCCGCAGGTCATCAGCAAAACCTACTCCTCGCGGATGCGGCAACTGTTGCCGATCGACGGCTTCATCTCGCTCAGCCGCCGCGAGCTGGCCTCGCCCGCCTTCCGCATCACCCGCTCGAGCCGATGGACGGAAGAGATCAATCCGTGGAAGGAGCGCGATCGCCTGCCTCTGCTCCGCGGCGGGCTTCTCGGCGACTTGATCTACGGGGACGAACCGCGACTCGTCGATGACCTGGCTGTCTCGTCCGACGACCCCGCGTTCGAGTACCTCGACGGCATGCGGTCGCTGGTCGCGATCCCGCACTATGACCAGGGTATCGCCCTGAACATGGTGGTCTTCCTGCGGCGCGAGCCGAACGGCTTTGACCCGGAAGACCTGCCGGAAATGGTGCAGACGAACAACCTCTACGGCCGGGCGACGCACAACCTCGTGCTCGCCGAAAAGGTCAAGGAGGCCTACGAGGCGGTCGACGAGGAGATGCGGATCGTCGCGGCGCTCCAGCGGTCGCTGCTGCCGGAGCCGCTGCCGAAGATCCCGACCATGTCCGTCGCCGCCCACTACCAGACCTCCCACCGTGCCGGCGGCGATTATTACGACTTCTTCCCGCTACCCGAGGGCAAGTGGGGCATCCTGATCGCCGACGTCAGCGGCCACGGCACCCCGGCGGCCGTGCTGATGGCGGTCACGCACACGATCGCCCACACCTACCCCGGCCCGCCGACGCCGCCGGGCGAACTGCTCGCGCACGTCAACCGCACGCTGGCCGGTCGCTATACGGCCGGGACCGGCGCGTTCGTCACCGCGTTCTACGGCGTCTTTGATCCGGCGACGCGAACGCTCTCGTACTCGTCCGCCGGCCACCCGCCGCCACGGCTCAAGCGCTGCGCCGACGGGTCGCTCGCGCTGCTGGACGGCCATCACGGGCTGCCGCTCGGCATCGACGCGGACGAAGCCTACCCCGAGGGCCGTTGGCAACTCGTCCCCGGCGACCAGATCGTCTTCTATACCGACGGCGTGACCGAGGCGGAGAGCGACGCCGGCGAGCCGTTCGGCCTGAAGCGGCTCGACCGGGTCCTCGCGGACTGCGCCATCGGGGCCGGCGACCTGCTGCGTGAAGTATTGAAGGCCCTGCACGAATTCACCGGCGGCCGGCCGCTGTCGGACGACCGAACGGTGCTGGTGGCGAAGATCTCGTAAAATGAGATAAGCAATCACGTCGTCGTGCAAAAAGGTTAGTCTTGCCTGGGGTACAAGATGGCAACGATGGCGAGCCGGATTTGGAAGCGGCCCGATATATGCGGCGGAGACGCTTGCATCCGCGGTCACCGCATCCCGGTCTGGGTGTTGGTGAATTACCGCCGCCTGGGGGCGCCGGATGACGAAATCCTGAACGACTATCCGGATTTGACGCCAGCCGATTTACAAGCTGCTTGGGAATATGCCGCGGCGAACGCGGAGGAGATTGATACGGCCATTCGCGAAAATGAAGCCGAGGAGTGAGGCTTCGTGGAGTGACCGCGGATGCTGCTGTATGCCGACGAGGACTTTCCGCGCCGCGCAGTCGAAGAACTTCGGCGGCTAGGACATGACGTGTTGAGAGCCCAAATCCGACCCGATTATCTTGGCCCGTGCCCACGCCCTCGGCCGTGCAGTTCTGACGCATAATCGCCGGCACTATGAGCGGCTGGACCGACAAGGAGCCGATCACAGCGGTATCGTGACGGCGAAACAGGACGTGGACCACGTCGGTCTTGCCGCCCGCATTCACGCCAACCTCGCCGGCCTTTCGCCCGGCCGCTGGTGCGTGCGGTCAACCGCCCGCCGCGGACGCCGCAACGAGACCACTACACGACCCGAATCGTCACCGGCCTTCACGCGGCCGTCATCGAGCGCGTGCCCGTAGCGGGTGGGAACGATCGAATCGATGTGGGCGGTCGGCATGAAAAAAGCTCCGGAGAACCGGTGCCCCGAACGGGTTCGCGGTGCTGATGAATGGTGCGAGTCATTCCGGCCCGGCGGCTCGGTGCGGCCGACACGCCATTACACGCGCGGCGGGGCGGCATCATCCAACAGCGCCTTTTTCGGCCATCGGCCCGCAACAAACACACCGCACACATCACACACACTCGGCGCCAATGTCTAACCGCTCCATTTGACAAGCGGCCGACCGAACCCGATGGTTGTGCGGCCGCACTGAGGCGCGGCGCGCGTTCGCGCGGGGCTGTCATGTCCGTTCCATTGGCTGATGACGATGATGACGATTCGCTGGTCAAGACCGGCTGCCGGCTGTTTTGCGTATCGCAGATCGCCCACCTGGACCGGCCGGTGCCGTGGGTCTGGCACGGCTACCTGGCGCGGCAGCACCTGACCCTGCTGACCGGCCAGTGGAAGGTCGGCAAGACGACACTCTTGGCCGCCCTGCTGGCACGCCTGCGCCACGGGGGCGTGCTGGCCGGCCGGCCGGTCAGCCCGGGCCGGGCGGTGGTCGTCACCGAAGAAGGCGCGAACCTGTGGCTGACGCGGGCGACCAGGCACGGCATCGGCGACGGCGTGCGGTTCGCCGTCAATCCGTTCGTCCGCAAGCCGCTGCCGCGGCAGTGGGGCTACCTGATGGAAGACCTGGCGGCCGTGCACGGCCGCGGGCCGGTGGACCTGGTGGTGATCGAACCGTTGGCGGCGATGCTGCCGGGCCGGGAGGAGGCGAGCGCCGCCGCCATGACCGAGGCGCTGCGGC
>DATJGQ010001221.1:0-7702 GCA_035494815.1 Gemmataceae bacterium | reverse complement strand
GAGTCTGAGCCAATTCTGGTGTGGGCACCTCCCCGGTTCGACGATACGCCTGAACCGTCCCCGATCGGTCACTGATGACGAGCCCCGGGCCGCTCATGTCGAACGACTGGGCCAATTTACGACCGTCGGTGGTGTCGATGTCCACGAATAAACAAACATAGTTGTGGTTTAGGGTGGGATTGATGGTTTCGTCCCGCTCCGACGCCTGAGCCAACTTTGCCCAGGAGCTGGAACCGGACCCGATGACGACGACGAGAGGCTTGTGCTCACGCTCGCCTAGCTGGCGCGCCAGGCTATAGTCGTGCTGCCAGGCCGGGGCTAGTGCGGCAGGCGCACCCAGCACGGCTGACAAGGCAACTCCGATCATCGACGTGTACATCCGTTACCCTCCGTCTCTAGAGGCAAGTCTCCGATGTTGTGGCCCAGTCCAATCCGGGCCTCGAGTCGATGGGGAAGTTTAGGTTTTACGGTCAGGAGGGGCGCGGCGACAACCCGCAAAATGATTAAAATCCTCTCATTATGCCCAAACGATAAAACCGTCGCAGAAGTCGTAAATTTCCCAAACTTGCTGAAATGACTGATGCGTTGATGGGACGGGAGACCGGGAGGTCGGTCACTAGACGGAGACTTGGGCGGTCTGATTCAACAAGCGGGAGAATTTCTGACGGATCGGGGTGACGATAGTGGTGAGGAACTCGTCAACTTGCTCAATCGCGCGGCCGACCTGTCGGGCAGGGTCCAGACTCGCCGCGATGTTGATGCCGGCGAAAGTGGGATCGGATTGTAGCCGCGCGACCAACGTATCCTTTGCACCGGACTTGAGTTCCGCCGCGGACGCATGTGTGTGCTGCCGGATTCTGTCATGGACGGTCTGCCTGTCGCCTCCCTTCGCGACCGCGGCCATCAGTAGGTTCTCGGTAGCCATCTCGGGGAGCCTCTCCTCGACGTGGCGGGAGATCACGGCAGAGTACACCGTCAAGCCGCTCGCGACGTTGAGCAACAACCGAAGGATCGCGTCGGCGGCGAGGAACGCTTGCGGCAAATAGAGCCGGCGGGCGGCGCTGTCGTCGAGTGTTCGCTCCAGCCACTGGATGGCAGCTGTCTGGGAAGCCATCGCCGGCAAACCGAGAAGGAATCGCGCCAGACCACAAATCCTTTCGGCCCGCATCGGATTTCGTTTGTAAGCCATGGCGGATGACCCGACCTGTTCGGCCTCGAACGGCTCGTCGATTTCCTGTTCGTGGGCGAGCAAACGCAAGTCGGTAGCGAACTTATGCGCCGACTCCGCAATTCCCGCGAGGACGTCAAGGACCTGCCGATCGACTTTGCGAGTGTACGTCTGACCTGTGACCGGGTAGACCTCGTCGAAACCCATCTTTCGTGCGACGAGTCGGTCCAACTCTCGGACCTTCGCGTGGTCACCACGGAAGAGACGGAGAAAGCTGGCCTGCGTCCCCGTCGCGCCTTTCGCCCCGCGAAACTTGAGTTGACCCACCCGGTGCTCAATCTCGTGCACGTCGAGCACGAAATCGTAGCACCAGAGGCAGGCCCTCTTGCCCACCGTGGTCAGTTGGGCGGGCTGGAAGTGGGTGTATCCAAGGGTTGGCAGATCCCGCCAGCGCTGAGCGAATTGGGCCAAGGCATCAATGACGCCGACGAGCCGGTCGCGGACCAGGCCCAGGCCTTCCCTCATGAGAAGCAGGTCGGCGTTGTCGGTGACGTAGCAGCTCGTGGCCCCGAGGTGGATAATCGGCCGGCTCTTCGGGGCGACCTCGCCGAGCGTGTGGATGTGGGCCATCACGTCGTGCCGCAGGCGTTTCTCGTGCTCGGCGGCGCGGACGAAGTCGATGTCGTCGAGGTGGGCCCTGAGTTCGGTGAGCTGTTCGGTGGTGATGCGGGGCGTCTGGCCGTCGTCGGCGGTCATGCCGAGTTCGTGTTGCGCTTCGGCGAGGGCGAGCCAGAGCCGACGCCAGGTCGAGTGCTTTCGCTGCGGCCCCCAGAGTGCGACCATCTCCGGCCCGGCGTAACGGGTGATGAGGGGATTGTCGTACGGCGTCGGGTCGGGCATGCGGATGGTTTAGGGGAAGTAACGAACCATGTCGAGCCGTTCGTCGGGGTCGGACGCGTGAGCGATGGCCTCGAGGTCAGAGACAAAGGCTCGGTTGCCCTTCGATTTGAGAATGATCACTCCCGGTGAATGGCGACCATTGGAAAGATGATCAGCCATGTGTCCGAGCATAGTGCGCTTGTCGCCAGAAATGAGAATTCGGTCGTTTCGTTCGGCCCAAATTAGAATATCCGGATCCGGCGATTGAAGTGGGAGATCCGGCGAGTCGCCGACACGTACCGCGTCGATCGGGAAGCTGCTGTTGGCATTGTGCAGGAGGATGGCTCGCCACCGGGGACCGGGCGTGTTCTCGTCGAGAATGAACTTATTTGGGTTCATGCCCGAGTCTACGGGCGGCGGAGGCGTTATCGCAATCTTAGGATGCTAGAATCTGGTCAGAGCCGGCGGTCGAACTGCGGTCCCAAGTCAACCTGAGTGGCGTGCCCGCGCTCGGCCAAACGTCGATGCAATTCCTCTCTGGTCGGGCCGCGACGACCCTGGGGACTGTTCTTCCATTCCTCGTACTGCCGTTCCAGCGTGGCTTTGTAGTCCCTATAGAACTCGTACACTTCGGGCTGTCGCTCGCGATAGAACGCCAGGACTTGCTCGACGAGACCCGGCTCCAGAGTCGGGTAGTAATCTTGTATTTCGGCTGCCGACATGGCGTGTTCCAGGTGGTCGCGAACGATTGTGTACAGGCCGATCCGGTGTCCGGTCAGGACGATTTCGCCGTCATCCCACCGAGTCAGAAAGCTGGGCAAGTTTTCGAGCATGGTCCGCCTCCGAAGTTAGTTTACCACTAACGACGTATGCCCGACAGGCCGGCCTCTTTACCGCCCCCTCGCGCCCGGCTACCATCGGCCGTGTTCGTATCCCTTTTCGGACACGCCAACGATGATAAGCCGACTCTCCGCCACGCTGCTTCTCGCCCTCGTCACCGCGCCCGTCCTCGCCGCGCCACCCGACGGCAATCGCCTCAGATACCTCGACCGCACCGACCCCTATTATGTCGGCTTGAAGTTCCCGAAGCTCGTCACGCCGCAGTGGGTCGGCGAGCCGGGCGTCGAGGCCGTCGTCGTGCTCGCGATCGACGACATGCGCGGGCCGGACAAGTGGGAAGCGTACCTGCGGCCGATTCTCGAACGGCTCAAGAAGATCGATGGGCGGGCGGCCGCCAGCATCATGACGTGCCAGGTCGACCCGAAGCACCCGCATCTGCAGACGTGGCTCAAGGAAGGCGTCAGTCTCGAGACGCACACGTTCGACCATCCGTGCCCGCTCTTCAAGGGCGACTTCGACAAGGCGAAGGCGACTTTCGACCGCGCGATCGATCTGCTCGCCGACGTGCCGAACAACCGGCCGGTCGCGTTTCGCACGCCGTGCTGCGACTCGCTCAACACCGTCAGCCCGCGGTTCTTCGACGCGATGTTCAATCGGACCACGCCGCGCGGCCGGTTCCTGACGCTGGACAGCTCCGTCTTCAACCTGTTCACCCCGGACGATCCAGACCTGCCGCGCGATCTCGTCACGGACCCGGACGGCCGCGGGCGGTTCGCCAAATACCAGATGGCCGACCGGACGTTCGTCAATTTCGTCGAGAACTATCCGTACCCGTTTGTCGTGAACAAGCTGTGCTGGGAGTTCCCGTGCGTCACCCCGAGCGACTGGCAGGCGCAACATCTCCAAAAGCCGAACAACCCGCTTACCATCCGCGATTGGCAGGCGGCGCTGGATTGCACCGTCATCAAGCAGGGCGTCTTCTGCCTGGTGTTTCATCCGCACGGGTGGATCAAGAACGAGCAGATCATAGAGTTGATCGACTACGCGCAGGCGAAGCACGGCAACAAGGTCAAGTTCCTTACGTTCCGCGAGGCGCAAGAGCGGTTGGATAAGAACGTGCTCGGCGGGCAGTCGCTGCGGGCGGCGGACGGCCACGACAACGGCGTGCGGCTCATCGACTTGGACAACGACGGCTATCTCGACGTGGTGAGCGGCAATGACCGATCCCGGCGAACGCGGCGTTGGTCCCCGCGGGAGGGCCGTTGGGTCCAGAGCGACTTTCCCGCGGCGATCGTCACGAGCGAAGGAGCGGGAGACGCCGGCGCTCGGTTCGGCATCTTCCGACCAAGCGGGCAGGCGTCCGTTCTCGTGCGCACGGAACAGGTGAAAGGCGGTTGGCACTTCGTCGGCGACCGGTGGGTTGCCGACGAGCACTTGAATAACGGCCTGACCATGCAGGGGCCGACGGTCTGGACGGCACAAGCGGGCAAGGATCGCGGCGCTCGCTTGGTGGACATCGACGGCGACGGACGGTGCGAATTCGTGATCGGCAATGACCGGCAGTCGGCGGTTTTTCGCTGGGATGACGAAGCGAGAGTATGGCTGCGGACGGCGGCGCTGCCGTCCGGGGCGTCGTTAGTCGATGAACAGGGCCGGGATCGCGGCGTGCGGTTTGTCGATGTCGACGGCGACGGGTCGCTCGACCTGGTCTGGTCAGACGACAGCGACTTCGGGCTGCATCTCTACGAGCCGGCGCAGCGCGGATGGACGCGCAGGATTCTCGGCGGCAAGCGCGGCGACGCGGGCGAATTGCCGCCGTTCGTCCGCGGCGGCGTGGACAATGGCGCCTGGTTTCACGATCGGGCCCTTTACGTCATCAATGAGCATACGCATCTGTTCAAGGACTTCGTGGATCGCCGCTCGTTCAACGACCTGCTCAGCGAAGTCGAACCGAGCGCGAAGCCGCCGGCGGCATCGGCGGCGCTGATGAAGGTTCGGCCGGGGTTCGTGGTCGAACAGATGGCCGCGGAGCCGCTCATACAGGATCCGATCGCCATCGCGTTCGGTGCGGACGGCAAGCTCTGGGTCGTCGAGATGGGCGACTACCCGCTCGGGGCCGACGGCAAAGGTAAGCCCGGCGGCCGCGTCAAGTTCCTGGAGAGCACCCGCGGCGATGGGCACTACGATAAAGTCTCGCTCTTCCTCGACAACCTCAGCATTCCGACCGGCGTCACGCCCTGGCGGAAGGGAGTCCTCATCGCCTGTGCCCCCGATGTCCTCTACGCCGAAGACACCGACGGCGACGGGAAAGCGGACAAGATCGAGAAGCTCTTCACCGGCTTCCGCGAGGGCAACCCGCAACACCGCCTCAACGGCTTGTGGTGGGGCGTGGATAATTGGCTCTATGGCGCCAACGGCGATAGCGGCGGCCGCGTCCGGTCGGCGAAGACGGGGAATACTGTTGATATCCGCGGCCGCGATTTTCGTTTGCGGCCGGACACGGGCGAGTTCGAAGTCGTCACCGGTCAGTCTCAGTATGGCCGGTGCCACGACGACTGGGGCACCTGGTTCGGGGGCAACAACTCCAACCCGGCGTGGCATTTCGCGCTGGACGAGCATTACCTGCGCCGCAACCCGCACCTGTCGCCGCCCGACCCGCGCAGCCGCGTGCCCGACGGGACCGAACTGCCGCGCGTCTATGCGGTCAGCCGGACGACGCCGCGGTTCAACGACTTTCACACGGCCAACCGGTTCACGTCGGCGTGCGGCATCACGATTTACCGCGATGATCTGTTCGGGCCGCAGTTTGCCGGCAACCTGTTCGTCTGCGAGCCGGTGCACGACCTCGTAAGCCGCATGGTGTTGACGCCCGACGGCGCCACGTTCGTCGGCCGGCGAGCGGTGGACGAGCGGTCGTCGGAGTTCCTGGCTTCGGGCGACAATTGGACGCGACTGACGATGGCCGTGACCGGTCCCGACGGGGCCCTGTGGTTCCCCGACATGTATCGCTACGTGATCGAGCACCCGGAGTGGATCCCCAAAGAGACGCAAAAGCGGCTCGACCTACGGGCCGGGCACGACATGGGACGTATCTATCGCGTCTATCCGACGAACGCGAAACCGCGCGCGATCCCGCGGCTGGACAAGCTTGACGCCGCGGGGCTGGTCGCGGCGCTCGACAGCCCGAGCGGCTGGCAGCGCGACACGGCGCAGCGATTACTGATCGAGCGGCAGGACCGTTCGGCTCTGCGCAAAGTCGAGGAGATGTCCCTCGTCGGCGGCCGGCCCGAGGCGCGGCTGCATGCGCTGTGCACGCTCGACGGTCTGGGCGCGCTGCAACACGATATCGTCCTGCACACCCTGAACGACAAGCACCCGGGCGTCCGTCGACACGCCGTCCGACTGAGCGAGCCGTTGTTACGGAGATTCGCGGAGGTGGGCCCGGCAGTTCTCATGCTGACGAACGATCCCGACCCGCACGTGCGGATGCAGGTCGCATATACGCTCGGCGAGTGGGACGACCCGCGGGCGGGCGAGGCGCTCGGGCGGATGGCCGTAGCGGCGGCGGGCGATCGGTATCTGACGGCCGCAGTCCTCAGCTCTCTCAATGCCCGGAACTTCGACGCGGCGCTGAAAGGGGCACTGTCGCCGGGCGTCGATCCGCCGGCGGAGTTGTTGCAAGAATTGCTCCGTCAGGCGGACGCGTTCGGGAAGAAGGAGGCGACGGTGACGCTGCTGGACGCGGTCGCCAGGCCGGCCGGAGGGCGATTCGCGGCGTGGCAGTTCGCGGCCCTCGGCGGTTTCCTTGACGGATTGGAACGACGGCGATCGTCGCTGGCTCAACTGGCCGATCGCGACGCCGAGACCCAGCGAGCGGTGACGGCACTCCGGGATCTGTTCGCCGCCGCACGGGCGACGGTGGAGGACGCGAAGCAGCCGGCCGACGTTCGCGCCCAGTCGGTGCGATTGCTCGGGCGCGGCTCCGACGGTTCGGACGCCGATCTCGACCGGCTGGCAGCACTGCTCGGCCCCAAAACCCCGCCCGAAGTCCGGGCCGCCGCGATCGCCGCGCTCGGCCGGCTCCGTGAGGCGAGCGTGCCGGACCGGCTCCTGCAAGGCTGGGGCGGTTACGGTCCCGGCGCGCGCGTCCAAGTCCTCGAGCTACTCGGCCGCCGTAATGATTGGCTCGCCGCCACGCTGTCGGCGGCCGAGCGCGGCACTCTACCACCCGCGGAGATCGACGCCGCCCGCCGCCAACAGTGGCTCGCCTCCCGCGACGCAAGTCTCCGCGCCCGCGCGGCGAAGTTATTCGGCGGCACGAGTAGCGATCGGCAGAAAGTCCTCGACAGTTATCAATCGGTGGTGACACTGAAGGGGGACGCAAAGAACGGCCAGGCGCTGTTCGCCAAACATTGCGCGACCTGTCACAAACTGGCCGGCACCGGCGGCGACGTCGGCCCGGACATGAACGGCCTCGCGGACAAACCAGTCGACTACCTGCTGACCGCCGTCCTCGACCCGAACCGCGCCGTCGAGGCCCGCTACGTCGCGTACATTGCAGAGACGACCGGCGGCCTACGGCTGACCGGCATTATTGCCAATGAGTCGGGCAACCAGGTCACCTTGACCGCCGCGGACGGCAAATCGCAGACTGTGTTGCGCTCGGACCTCGAGAGTCTGACGAGTACCGGGAAGTCGCTCATGCCGGAAGGGCTGGAGAAGGAACTTCCTCCACAGCAGATGGCGGACTTGCTCGCTCATGTGAAAGCGAACGCGCCGGCCGCCAAGCCGAAGCAGTTCGCGGGCAACGAGCCG
>DATJGQ010001220.1:0-2113 GCA_035494815.1 Gemmataceae bacterium | reverse complement strand
CCGCCACTTCGCCGAACGCCGTCCGCCGACCGGTCGCCAGGACCCGCGCGACGGCCGTCCCACTGACGACAGACGTGCCGAGGAAGACCGCGTCCGGCCGGTCCGGCCGAAGCCCTTCTCCGGGCTCGGCGGCGGCGTTGCCGCCGGCCGACTTTTCCGCCGGCACCGATTCGCCCGTGAGCGCGGCCTGCTGAACGTGCAGGTCATGCGCGTCGAGCAGGATCGCGTCGGCGGGTACGAGGTCACCGGCGGACAGGCGAATGACGTCACCGGGCACGACGCGAATGCGTGATAACTCGATCCAGCGGCCGTCGCGGCGAACGGTCGCCGTCGGGGCGACGCCGGCGCGCAGCCGTTCCATGGCCACCTGCGATCGATACGTCTGAACGAAATTGATGGCACCGCCGACGACTACGACGACGGCGATCAGTCCGGCGCTCGCCGCGTCGCCGACGGCGGCGGACACCGCGGCGGCGGCCAAAAGGATTAGCGCCAGCGGATGTGCGAATGACGTCTGCAGGTGCGAAAGGACGGAAGTTCGGCCGGCGGCGGCGAATTCGTTCGGCCCCCATTGTCGGAGCAGCGCGTCGGCCTCGTCGGTCGTCAGGCCGGGCGGTTCGGTCGCCGAGGTCCTGCTCATGAAGGACGGGCCGCTCGTGGGCCGAGGGCGAAAGCAGACGTTGGCCGGACCCTCCGGCCTACGAACCTTGTCTAGGGATCGCCGACGTCACCGTCACGACGGGGCACGTCGCCCGCCGCACGACCTCGCTTGAGCGACCGATCGTCCCCGGACACTACGGAGCCTGCAACCAATCCCAGGCATCCTAGGCGGCGGCGACGTTAGGACGGCACCAGGGAGCCTGGTCCCGCGATCCGGCGGACTGACCGGCGAGTCGCCTCGTTCGGCCTCCTCGGCGCGGCCGACACACTCGCGCGTTACAATCGCCGCAACAGCAACCGTCGCGCCGAACTCGGTGGACCGTCTCCTTTACCTCTAGCGTGGCCTCGCCTACGCAAGTCACTTTTTCTTGAGCACTCAAATGGGCGACCAGAATATCCAGCAACAAAAGGAGCGTGCGGACGCCCGTGTCTTCCTGCGAAAGCTCTTGCGTGACGTCCACGCCTTTGAATGGATGTTCGAGCACGGAAAGCTGGAATCGGGTGTGCGGCGGATCGGCGCCGAGCAGGAGTTGTTCCTCGTCGATCGCGCGTGGCGACCGAGCCTCGCCGCACTGGCAATTCTGGAACGTGCGCAGGAACCGAATTGGACGACCGAACTCGGACAGTTCAATCTCGAGATTAACCTGAGTCCCCAGGAGTTTGCGGGCGACTGTCTGCGACGGATGGAACGGCAGCTCCAGGAAGAACTCGCTCGACTTCGGCAGGTGGCGCATGAGTGTGGCGCGGAAGCAGTCCTGGTCGGAATCTTGCCGACCCTGCGCTTGTCGGACCTCGACCCGCGGAACATGACTCCCCGTCCCCGCTATCAGGCACTCAACGAAGTCCTTAACCAGATGCGCGGGGGGGCGTTTGAATTCCGACTCAAAGGCCTCGACGAGGTGAGCATTGCCCTCGAGTCGGTGATGCTCGAAGCCTGTTGCACAAGCTTCCAGGTCCATCTGCAGGTCGATCCTGAACACTTCGTAACCCGCTACAACCTCGCTCAGGCGATCACTGCCCCTGTGCTCGCTGCTGCGTGCAATTCGCCATTGCTCTTTGGCCGGCGGCTGTGGCATGAAACTCGCATCCCGCTTTTCCAGCAATCCCTCGACACCCGTGCAACCTCACGCCACCTCCGCGAACGCTTCCCGCGGGTCAGCCTGGGCACGCGGTGGATTCGCCGGACGCCGGTAGAGATATTTGAGGAGGACATCGCCCGATTTCGCGTCTTATTGGCAGTCCCGCTAGCGGAAGACCCGTTTGAAGCGGTTCGGCAGGACCAATCACCCGAACTGCGCGCGCTCCGTCTCTTTAATGGGACCGTCTACCGCTGGAATCGGGCCTGTTATGGCTTAACGGACGGAAAGCCCCATCTCCGCATCGAGAACCGTGTCTTTCCGGCAGGGCCGACAGTCATTGACGAAATTTCGAACGCCGCCTTTTTCCTGGGATT
>DATJGQ010001219.1:0-7580 GCA_035494815.1 Gemmataceae bacterium | reverse complement strand
CCTGAAAGGCTGCGACAGATTCCCGCCCTGGCTCTCGCAGCCTTTCAGGCAGCAGCAATTGACTGCCCTAATCCCCAGGGCGTTGCCCTGGGCTGGTTTGTCCCAGCCCTTCGGACTGAAGAAAAGAAACTAAAGCTTCTCGTAATCGATCGCCCGATGCTTATCCAGCCGTGGCAAATCCGGCGGCAGCGCTTCCAGGTACTTCTGGGCCGCGCCGGTGTTGAAGACTAGCACCTCGTCGTCGGCGCCGATCATGCCCATCTTTTTGAGCCGCTCGATGCAGTCGAAACAGACCGCCGTCTCCGGGCAGACGCTGATCCCGGTCGCCGCCGACGCCCGTCGCATCCAGTCGGCGATCGTCGTCTCGCGGCCGGCGATCGCGCAGCCGCCGCTCTCGCGAATGGCGTCGAGCATCATGAAATCGCCGACCGCCGCGGGGACTCGCAGGCCGCTGGCGATCGTGTGCGCGTTGGGGAACGGATCGGCGAACCGCGAACCCGATTCGAAGGCCCGGACGATCGGGGCGCAGCCGTCGCTCTGGCAACTGACGAGGCGCGGGAGCTTAGGTGGTTGGGTGGTTAGGTGGTTGGGTGGTTGGGTGGTTTTGTCTTCAACCACCTTACCACCTAACAACCTAACCACCTGATTGAGCCAGCCGAGTTCGCTCAGTTCGCGGAACGCCTTCCACATGCCGATCAGACCCGTACCGCCGCCGGTCGGGTAGAGGATCACGTCCGGCAGGCGCCGCCAATCGAACTGTTCGGCGATCTCCAGGCCCATCGTCTTCTTACCTTCGAGGCGGTACGGCTCCTTGAGCGTGGACAGGTCGAACCAGCCCATCTTGTCCGTGCCTTCGCGGACGATCTTGCCGCAGTCGGTGATCAGGCCGTTGACGCGATAGGCCTTCGCCCCGTAGAGCAGCGGCTCCATCTGGTTGACGGCCGGCGTATCGGCGGGCATGAAGACGTAGCATTCCAGGCCGGCGCGGGCGGCGTAGGCGGCGGCGGCCCCCCCGGCGTTGCCCGCGGTCGGCAGCGCGAGCCGTTTCAGGCCGAGGTGTTTCGCCATGCTGACGGCCAGCGTCATGCCGCGGCCTTTAAACGACCCGGTCGGCAGTTGCGACTCGTCTTTGACCCAGAGCTTGGAGAGGCCCAAGTCCTTTGCCAGTCGCGGGCAGTCGAGGATCGGCGACATGCCCTCGCCGAGCGTGACCGGCTCGGCGCCCGCGGGAAGCGGCAGCAGTTCGCGGTACCGCCAAAGCGACGGCGGCCGCGAGGCGAAATCGGCGGGCGTGACAGCACCGCGGACGGCGGAGAGGTCGTAGCGAACCCACAGCGGCCGGCCCTGGTGGATGGAGTGAACGCGGTCGGGCGCGAACCGCGTGCCGTCGAGCGCGCTTTCGAGGTGCGTGACGAACGATTGGGGCATGTGCGGCAGGTTACGGATTGGGAGCCGGATTGACGAGGAGGCCCTTCTCGTCGTCAGCGAGCTGGGCGGCGGTGACGGCGATTTCAAAGACGGTCTTGGCGATCTCCTGGCCTTTCCACGCGTACCGCTGGCCGGCTCCTTCCGCGTTGCGCTTGTGGCCAAAACCGGAGCCAGTCCCGCCGGAGTCCCCAGTCTCGATGGCGACTCCCGGCCACGGGCCGACAAATGCCAAGTCGATTACGCCCAGGTGTCGGGCGCCGCTCTCGACCGCATTCGTGCCCACCCAAGGGGACGTCGGCGCCGCCACGGCCGGTGGTGCGCCCGGCGGCAGACCTGAGCCTAGCGTCGGCGTGGACCTCAGGCGGCCAGCGGTTACCGGGATGATAAGCGCCTCGCCCGTATCCATCCGCTTCAGGCGCACGTAACGAATGCCCGCCGGCGCACGAAAGAGCGGGATCGCGTAATTCGCCGCGTTGCCGGGCGTGTCCCAGTATCCGGGATCGTCCGAGCGGAAGAGGATCGTCCAATTGCCTTGGCGTTCCGGTTGGCGCTCGGGGCCGAGGTCGGGCGGGTACTCCTCGCTGGCCGGCGGGTTGGGCATCGGGTACGGGTCGGGTGCCTCGGCGACGTCTGGAACGACTGCGGCGAACTGTGCCGCCGCCGCGTTGGCCTGTGCCTGCGCCTGGGCGGCGAGGGCACGCTCTTGAGAGACGGCCTCGAACCGCATGAAGTAGAGTCCGACGGCGGCCGTCCCGCCGAGGCCGATAATCGCCAGCACGCCGAGCACGACCAACAGGATGGCCTTGGCCGATGTGCTCTCTTCGGTCTGCGGGCGGTCGTCGTAGTCGTCGTCGTGGAAGCGGCGCGGCATGTGGAGGCCTCCGGATGTGATACCACGCATGATATAGCGCCGCGACGTCATCCGCGACGCTCATCAGAGCCGGAAGCGTGAGCGACGGCCGCTGTGAGATGACCGTCGCTCACGCTTCCGGCTCTGACCGGGACGGCACGCCTGCCGGCAGTCGGAGCGTAAACTTCGTGCCGTGGCCGGGCTCGCTCTGCACGTCGATCGTGCCGCCGTGGCCCTCGACGATCCGTTTCGTCGTCGGCAGGCCGAGCCCGTTGCCGCCCGGTTTGGTCGTCCAGAACGGTTTGAAAACTTGTGCCGCCGCCTCGGCCGTCATGCCGACGCCGGTGTCGATGAGGTCGAGCCGTACGCGGCCGTCGTCGACGCACGCTTGTACCGTTAGTTCGCCGCCCTCGGGCATCGCCTGTTCGGCGTTGAGCATGAGATTCAGTAGGGCCTGCTTGAACAGTTCAACGTCGAGCCGCACCGACGGCAAATCGGCGGGGACGAAGCTGCGGACCTCGACGCGGGCCTGCTTCGCGGTCGGGGCGAAAAAGTCGATCATTTCTTCGATGACTGCCGCGAGCGACGTCGGCCGGAGATCGAACTCGCGCAGCCGGGCGAAGCGGAGGAAGTCGTTGGAGACTTCGATCAGGCGTTCGCATTCGCATTGGAGGCGGCGGACGCGGTCGAGGGCCCGGCGTTCGCGGTGACTTTCGGCTTCGGCGAAGTCTTCCGCCAGGAGTTGCAGGTTCAGGCCGAGCGTGGAGAGGTGGTTTTTGATTTCATGGCAGAAGCCGCCGGCGAGTTCCGCGAGATCGGTGGCGTGCGCGGACATGGGGAGCGCCGGAATGGGACTAACGGGACTTATGGGACCTATGAATCATAAGTCCCATAGGTCCCATTAGTCCCATAGGTCCCATGAAAGCTAATCATGCCGCCGTGGCCGGCGTTCGCCCTCGCCGCGGCCCCGGCCGCCGCCGCCACGCCGTTCGCCGTTGCCGCGACGTTCGCCGCCGCGGTCTCCCCCGCGGTCGCGCCGCTCGCCGTCCTCTTCGGACCGTTCGCGCCTCGGATGGGCGGCCGCCTCCGCCGCGGCGGCTTCCGGGTTCTCTTCCCGCAACAGCACCTTGCGGGAGAGCTTCACGCGGTCCTGATCGTCGATCGAGATCACCTTCACGCGTAAGACGTCGCCGACCTTGCACACGTCCTCAACACGGCTCACATAACCATCCGACAATTCCGAAATGTGGCAAAGCCCGTCGCGGCCCGGCATGATCTCGATGAACGCCCCGAACTCCTTGATCGAATTGACGCGGCCCTCGTAGACCTTGCCGACCTTGACCTCCTCGGTGAGCGCCTCGACGCGCATCTTGGCCGACTCCGCCCCCGCGGCGTCGGAGTGGGCGATAAACACCGTGCCGTCGTCCTCGATATCGATCTTCGCGCCGGTCGTTTCCTGGATGCCCTTGATCGTCTTGCCGCCGGGTCCGATCAGCAGGCCAATCTTCTCCGGGTTGATCTTTACTGTCAGAAGACGTGGGGCGTGCCGGCTGATCTCGCCGCGCGGCCGCATGATCGTCCGCAGCATGTGTTTCAGGATCTCGATGCGCGCTTCTCTCGCCTGGGCGAGCGTCCCTTGCAGGATGTCGGGCCCGATGCCGTCGATCTTCAGATCTAGCTGGATACCGCAGATGCCGTGCTGCGTGCCGGCGACCTTGAAATCCATGTCGGCGAAGTGGTCCTCGTCGCCCATGATGTCGGTGAGCAGCAAATACCGGTCAGGCTCTTTCACCAGGCCGATCGAGACGCCCGCGACCGGGTCGGTGATCGGCACGCCGGCGTCCATCAGCGCCAACGTGCCGCCGCAGACGCTCGCCATGCTCGAGGAGCCGTTCGATTCGAGGATGTCGCTGACCAGGCGGATCGTGTACGGGAACTTATCCGGCGAAGGGATGACGGCTTTGAGCGACCGTTCGGCGAGGGCGCCGTGGCCGATCTCCCGCCGGCCCGGGCCGCGCACCGGCTTGACTTCGCCGACCGAGAACGGCGGGAAGTTATAGTCGAGCATGAACTTCTTCGAGTACTCCTCGGCGAGCCCCTCGACGCGCTGTTCGTCGGAGACGGTGCCGAGCGTCGCGGTGACGAGCGCCTGCGTCTCGCCGCGGGTGAACACGGCCGACCCGTGCGTCCGCGGCAACAGGCCGACTTCGCAACTGATCGCGCGAACCTGTTTCATCCCCCGGCCGTCGAGCCGTTTGCCTTCCAGCAGCAAGTCGCGGACGACGCGCTCGATCAGCTGCTCCATCGTCGCTTTGACTTCGGCCGCGCTATGCTGGCCTTCCCCGTTCTCCGGCGCGAACTCGGCGACGGCCTCTTCGACCAACTCCTCGACGCGGTCGCGCCGCTCGATCTTGCCGGGCGTGAGCTTTCGCTCGCGCATTTCGTTATAGTACTTGCTCTTGAGCGCCTGAAAGAGTTCGCTCGGCCCGGACACGGCGGGTAACTCTTTCTCCGGCAGCCCGGCCGCCCGCCGTAACTCCTCGATCAGCGTCACGACCCGCTTTATCTCCTCATGGGCGAACATGATCGCCTTGTACATCTCGTCTTCGGGCATCTCGCGGGCGAAGCCTTCGATCATCGTGATTGCTTCGCTGGTGCCGGCGACGATCAGGTCGAGGTCGCTCTCTTCGAGTTGCTGGTAGGTCGGGAAGGCGACGAGTTCGCCGTCGACGCGGCCGACGCGGACCGCCCCCGCGATTTTCATGAAGGGGATGTGCGACACGTGCAACGCGGCGCTGGCGCCGATCATCGTGAGCACGTCCGGGTCATTGTCGCGGTCGGCGGAGAGGACCGAACCGATGATTTGGACTTCGTTGATGTAGCCCGGGGGGAAGAGCGGGCGGATCGGGCGGTCGATGAGCCGCGAGGTGAGGGTGTCCTTCATGGTCGGACGCCCTTCGCGCTTGATGAACCCGCCGGGGAACTTGCCCGCGGCGGAGGTCTTCTCGCGGTAATCGACGACCAGCGGGAAGAAGCCCTTGGCCGGGTCCCCCTTGCCCTCGACGACGGCGGTGAGCGTCATCGTGTCGCCGAGGCGGACGACGACGGCGCCGTGCGCTTGTTTGGCGAGTTTTCCGGTTTCGAGGCGGAGCGTTTGTTGACCGACTTGCGTTTCGACTTGGCACGCCTGCACTGAACTGTCCTCTAGGGGCAGGGCGTGGAGCGGGGGAGTCGTGAATCGTGGTTCGTGGATCGTGATTCGTGGATGGGGACCGGTCTTTCGATTCACGATCCACGAACCACGATCCACGATTACTTGCGGAGGCCCAGACGGCTAATCAGAGCCAAATAACGTGCGCGGTCGGTGGCCTGGAGATAGGCGAGCAGGCCGTTCCGCTTGCTGACCATCTTGAGCAGACCGCGCCTGCTGGCGTGATCCTTCTTGTGGACCTTGAAGTGCTCGATCAGCTCGTTGATACGAGCGGTGAGCAAGGCCACCTGGACCTCCGGCGAACCCGTGTCGGCGTCCTCGCGGCGGTACTGTCCGATGATCTCCGTCTTGCGGTCCTTCGTGATCGCCATCGCGCCCTCACGTCCTCCGTCGCATACCACTCCTGCGGTGTCTTGGTGTCTCAAATCTCGTTGGGGGAAGTGTATCGGCATACACCCGGGCGACAAGAGTGTGGCGGCGGAATCGGATTTCCGCTTGCAACCGGGTGGCTGGCCCGCAAAATAACATTGCTCTCCCGCCCGCCTCGCGACCCGCCGACATGAGCGTCCCCCGCAATACCGTTCGTATCGCTCTGGCCGTCACCCTGGCCGTTTGTGCAGGCTCCTCGCGCGGTGACGACAAGGATGCCAAAGAAAACGATCCTAAAGACGTTTTTGCCAAGATCTTCCGTCCGATCCTGGAAAAGTACTGCTACCGCTGCCACGGCGACGAAACGCAGAAGGCCGACCTGAATCTCGCCAAATACAAGGCGACCGCGGATGTCGACATGGCCGGCGATGTGTTCAATCTCGTCGTGGCCCGGCTTCGAGCGGCCGAGATGCCGCCGCCGGGGTCGAAACAGCTGACGTTCAATGAAGGCCGGGACTTCCGTAACTGGATCGACTCGCGGCCGTTTACGAAGAACCGCGACTGCAACACGATCGCGGGCGACAATTCGCAGAACAATTACCGCGGCAACGTCATGAGCCGGCGGCTGAGCCGGGCGGAATACAACCATTCGGTCCGCGACCTCGTCGGGCTCGACCTGCGGCCGGCGGACCGTTTCCCGTCCGACGGCTCTGGCGGCGAAGGGTTCGACACGAACGGCGACTCGCTTTTCACCTCGGCGATTCATGTCGAGATGTACCTGGAGGCGGCCGAGAGCATTGTCAGCGCCGCGCTCGCCGACCCGACGGCCCGCAAGCGACTGCTGACGGTCGAACCCGGGCCGGGCTTGCCGCCGCGCGACGCCGCCAAGCGCGTCGTCAGCGAATTCGCCCGCCACGCCTTTCGCCGACCGGTCACGGAAGCGGAGGTCGAGCGCTGGCTCGCCGTCTTCGACAAGGCGATCGCCCGCGGAGACGCCTTCGATGTGGCTATCAAGTTGCCGCTCAAGGCGGTGCTGATCTCGCCGAACTTCCTCTTCCTGGTCGAGCCGGAGCCAGAAAAGGACGGCGTGTACGCGTTAGGCGGCTACCCGCTCGCCGCGCGGCTGTCGTATTTCATCTGGGCATCGATGCCCGACGAGGAGCTATTCCGCCTCGCCGCCGACGGGTCGCTCACGCAGCCGGAAGTGCTTCGGGTCCAGGTTCGCCGGATGTTGCGCGACCCCAAGTCCCACGACTTCGCCGAGAACTTTGTCTCGCAATGGCTCGGGTTGAAAGCGCTCGGCGAGACGGTCAAACCGGACCCCCAGCGATTTCCTGAATTCGACGCCGCACTCGCCGAAGCCATGCGGCAGGAGCCGGCCCGACTGTTCGAGGCGATCCTCCGCGAGGATCGCAGCCTGCTCGAGCTGCTCGACGCCGATTACACGTTCGTCAACGAGAAGCTGGCGGACATCTACGGCCTGTCTGGCGTGGCCGGTCCTGAGTTTCGCCGCGTGTCCCTCGCCGACCGGAACCGCGGCGGCGTGTTGACGATGGCGGGCCCGCTCGCCGTGTCGTCGATGCCGTTGCGGACCAGCCCAGTCGTCCGCGGCAAGTGGGTACTCGGCGACTTGCTCGGCACGAAGATCCCGCCGCCGCCGCCGAACGCGGGCGAGCTGCCGCCGGACGACCGCAACACAGAAGGTCTGACGCTCCGCAAGCA
>DATJGQ010001218.1:0-2105 GCA_035494815.1 Gemmataceae bacterium | reverse complement strand
ACGGGCTTGCGAAGAGTGGCACCTCTTCGAGCTTCTACATTCAGCGACCGCCCCCTTCGCCGTACCTGCCCAGGCATGTGTCCGCGCCGAACCCCGACGGGCTGCAACCTCTGATCTTGAACATCGAACTGGCTCGCGGCGTCCTACTGACCGGCCGTGTTGGGGACGGGGCGTCCGGCGCCGGAGTCTTCGCCAACATTCATTACATCCCGCTGCCGAATAACCCGTTCGCAGGAAAGCCGCCGTACGACCCCGACCGCAACCCTCTGTATAGTGGCTCGACCGGCCCGGACGGGCGCTTGCAAATGGCCGTCATCCCCGGCCCGGGCCTGCTCACGGTTCACACCTATGGCGACGACTTTCTGGATCACAGGCAGTTGTCGCCATATATGCCGGGTGAGTTGAGTGCGGAGGATCGCAACAAAGTGAGGATCGTGGACCGGGGCGGTGGGCAGCATTTCCTCGCCCTCGCCGACGGATCGCTCCGGCCGGTCAACGGGAACATCTACAAAGTCCTCGACCTGCCCGAAGGCGCCGGGACTGTGCCGCTGGAATTGTCTTTGGACCGCGGTCGGACCACGACGCTTCGCGTCCTGGACGAGGACGGCCAGCCACTCGTTGGCGCGATCGTCGCCGGACTAACTGCCACCTGGCCGAATACCTACACCCTGCCGAAGGCGGAAAACACCGTTTACGCATTGAATCCGGGGAAACCGCGGAAGCTCGTCGTCTACCATCCGGAGAAGAACCTGGCCGGCATTGTCACCGCCCGCGGCGACGAAACCGGTCCGCTTGTTGCCAAGCTCGCGCCGGCCGCCACGATCACCGGCCGCGTTCTCGACGCCGACGGCCAACCGGTCAAAGACGTAATCGCAGCGGTGAGCCACGGCGACGACTCCGCCCGCGAGCTGGACCGTTACCTTGCGCAGCGGCGCGGGCCCGCCCGGACCCGCGCCGACGGCCGTTTCCGCGTCACCGGCGTGATTCCAGGGCTGCCGATCAGTCTGCAACTCCGAAAAGGCTCGACCGGCCTGAACTTCCCGCGGCCGGAGAAGCCGCCTCGACTCACCGCCGGCCAGACGCTGGATGTCGGCGACATCCGCGTCACGCCGCGGCCGCCGTGATTTTGCTGAATCAGCGAGCGGCGGGTTTATCCCCGCCGGGTCGACCGTCGCCGGCAGGGATAAACCCCGCCGCTCGCTCCATCACGTCGGAAAACGCACCACGGTCGCCACCCACACTCGCAAAAAAAAAGCTGTTCCCCCCACCCCGCGCCAGGGAACAATGAGCAGTGGCCCCCGACCCGAGGCTCCTGCCATGTCCCATCAGGCACTGTCATCCGTCGTAGATCAGGCTCGCATCACGGCGTCGCGAGTCGTTCCCGATGCCGATCTGCTCGAGCGATTCCTGCGTACCCGCGACGAGGCCGCGTTCGCCGCCTTGGTCCGCCGCCACCGCCCGATGGTATTCGCGGCCTGCCGGCAGGTCCTAATCGACGACGCCGACGTTGAAGACGCCGCGCAACAGACGTTTCTTGCGCTCTGGCGCAACGTCCGCTCCATCCGCAACACGCAGGCGGTCGGCGGCTGGTTGTTCGGGGTTGCGCATCGCATCGCCGTGAAGGGTCTCGCGACCTCCCGCCGCCGCAGCGAAGTAGAGGGCCGGGCGAGCGCGTCGCGCAGCGAAGTCGGTCCGCCACCGGACATTTCCTGGCGGGAGGCGTGCGTCATCCTGCACGAGGAACTCGATCGCCTCGCGGACAAACACCGCTTACCGCTGCTCCTATGTTACCTCGACGGCAAATCGCGGGAGGAGGCAGCGAAGCAACTCGGCTGGTCGCCGGGCGCCGTCAAGGGGCATCTGCAGCGCGGCCGCATCCGCTTGCGCGACCGACTCGCCCGCCGCGGCGTGAGCCTCTCGGCGGGTTTACTCGCCGCCGTGGTCGGGGCGCGGGCGACCGCCGGGACCTCGATTCCCGTGGCGTCGATCTTGAATGCGGTAATGTCAATGAGTCACCGTCGCGTGGCCGGCCTAACCACGGGCGTACGCGCGCTTTTCGGGTTGGCCTTGCTGGTGACCTGCATGGCCGCCGGCGTCGGCGTCCG
>DATJGQ010001217.1:0-6174 GCA_035494815.1 Gemmataceae bacterium | reverse complement strand
TTGGCGTCGGCGGGCAGCGAAAACGTCTTCACGAGCCCGGCCGCTTCTTCCGCGTTGGCCTGGCCGTAGCCGTACGTCAAGAGCGCGGCATAAACCGGGCTGCGGCCGATCGACTCGCCGACTTTCATCCAGGTCAGGCCGAGCTTCTCTTTCGCCTCAAGCGCCGCCTTCCGAACGTCTTCCCGCGTCATCATCAGTGACCCCCCTGAAGAGATTGGTCAACCCGCGGCCGCACATTCTCCCATGCGGTGTTGTTCGGTCAAGGGGCTGCCCATTCGAAGACGAGCAGCGACACCGCCTGCCGCGGCAGGGTTAGTCGCAACGACGCGCGGCCGTCCGTCGCCCGGACCGAGCCCGCGGGGTTGAGCGCGGCGAGTCGGCCGGCTCGTTCGAGTTGTTCATATTGTTCCGGAGACGGTTGCTGCGGCGAACCCATTCGCTTCCAGGCCGCGTAAGCGTTGCTGTGCTCTTCGTCGATGCGGTAATGGGTCGCCAGGACTTCGGCATTGGCGAGCGGCAGGCCCGTCAGGACAACTTCGACGTCCGCGGCCGGGCCGGGTACATCATCGTCGTGATAGTGCCACGCCATGACGCAGAGTTTGTTCTTGTCGAGGCTCGCCAGCGCGGCGACGTCCGGTTTGTCGCGAACACCGCGCCGCAGAATCGTGTCGAGCGACACGGCCGCGTCACTTTCCGCGGCGAGTCGACGGCCGGACATCTTCGCGAACATGCGGAAGACGTTGAGCACCGGCTTATCGACGCCGTTGGTCGCCAGCGAGCGGAATCCGGCAAAGTACGGCTGGTCCTCGAACTCGAACGCCCAGGTGAGTGCGCCTTCGAAATTCACGCCGTGCTTCGCCGCGAGGTCGTGCTTGCGGGCGAAGCTCGCCGCGGTGTAGCTCGAATACATCGTGCCGTTACGATACGCGTACTGCGGCCCCTGGCACGCCGCGCACCCCTCGGGGTCCGACTCGCCGATGACAATCGGCTTGTCCTTCAGCTCGGGGAACGACGCGACAATGCGGAACGAGTCGTCGATGACGCGGAGCTGGTTCGCGATCCCCATCTGCTGACGGCCGTCGACGACGCGCGGTGCTCCCTTGGCGTGAAAGGCGATAAAGTCGATCGGCGTGCCGGGCTTGCCGGTCGCGGCGTTGGTGCCGCGCAGGCAGTGTTCGAGGAAATCGCGCAGGTAGCGGCCGCCGCCGGCCGTGTCCGGCCCGCCGACTTTCGCCGTCGGCAATGCTCGCCGCACGGCGTGGGTCGCGTAGTCGTGCAGCTTGCGAAACTCCTGCGGCGTGCCGCGCCAGTAGCCGATGTTCGGCTCGTTCCAACACTCCCAATACCAGGTCTCGACCTCCGCCCGGCCATAGCGCTCGACGCAGTGCTTGGCCCACTGATAGACCAGTTCCGCCCACTTGTCGTAGTCCTTCGGCGGATACGCCCAGCCGGTGTAGATCTCGTCGTAGCGGGCGCGCGGCGTCCATTTGTGTTGATAAGGCTCCGGCCGGGTTGAGAGATCTTTCGGCATGAAGCCGATCTCGACATACGGTCGGACGCCGCGCTCGATGTAGGTGTCGAAGATGCGATCGAGGATCGTCCAGTTGTAAACCGGCCGGCCCTGCGCGTCCTCACTGTAGGCGCCGGTCGAACCCCACTTCAGGGCGGGCGTGCCGTCGCCGGAAGTAAGCAGGTTGTGCGTGCGGAAGTAGACCGATTTCGGGGCCAACTCGCCCAACTCGGCGAGGAGATGTTTGCCGTGCTTCATGTACGCGTAGTTCGGCTCGTCGGCGCCGAAGAACCGCCAGATGGGTTTCAAGTCGCCGAGTGGTTTGCCGGCGTCGACGCGGATGGTGACGGGGAACGGTTCGGCCGCCGGGGCGGGCGAAATGAAGATGCCGGCGCCAATCAGCAGTGAAAGGCGGCAGAGGGGTGGCGTCATACTGCGTCCCCGTCTTGGCGAGCGTCGGCGCGTAAGCCCGACGTGGAAACTCTCGAACATCTGCGAGCGTCCACGTCGGGCTTCCGCCCCGACGCTCGCCGAATCACAGGTCAGCCTTGCCGGACCACAAAATAGGGTTGGTTGCAAAGGTTCGGCTCGAAGCCGGGAAACAGCCACGTCCGATTGTGGCTGTCTCGCAGCTCGAAGTAGTACTGCACGGGATACGGCGACTTTGTGTATTCGCCGGTGATGCTCGCCTGCCAGCGGTCGGTCTGCCGGGCCATGTCGGCAAGTTGCCACGGTTCGGCCTGGTGGACGTGCCGATAGTGCACGCGAACAGCGGTGGGGCGATCGGGCGCGGCAGCCCGAATTGAGGAAAGGTCGAGCACCATCGCCTCGCCCCTGCGGAAGCTGGGCGGGGGCTTGTGCTCGCACGCGGGTGACGGTCGCCGCGAAGGCGCGAGAGCGGTTTGCACGGCGCGTTTGACCATTCCCGGCTCGGCCGCCGGCGCGGCGGCGGAACCGCGTTTCTCCATGCGCTCGATATCCTCGTCCATGGCGGCGAGTCGGTCGAGCCAGTGCCCGCGCTGGTAGCGGCCGGGGCCGAACGTCAAATCGCGGACATAGACGCCGTCGGCCCGTCGGGCCAACTCGCCCCAGGCGTCGCGGGCGGCGCGATACGCTTTCACGGCTTCGGCCAGGGCGTTCGCGTCGCGACTGCGATCGAAGAGGGCATAAAGGACTCCCGCCCGTAGCTTGTTCGCGAAGAAGGTTCCCAAGCCGCGCAGGATTGTCACGTCAGTGGCTAAACGTCGGAAGGCCGGCGCTTCGCGGTTGGCGACGCGGGCTGCCGCGTCTGCCAGATGTTTGGCGGCCGACGCCGCCAGGTCGTCGAGCCATTTCGCGACCTCCGCGGGCGAATATTTGCCGACCGACTCGCCCTTGAGCAGGGCGTCAGCGAAGTCGTCGATGCGCGAGAACAGCTGCGGGTCGAGCGGACTGACCGTGCCGAACCGCTTCGGGCTCGGCGAATCGCCGTACGGGTGCGGCACCGCGGCGTCGACGATCGACATGTTCGTGTACACTTCCGGCCAGAAGTTATTGTTCGCGGCGGACGGCAAGTGCGCGGTGGTCACAAGCGGCAGGATGCGGCTGGCCTGAGCGAGCGCGTTCTCCGCCGACTCGGCGGCCGCACCGAACTCGGATCGCAGGGCGCGACGATACGTCTCCCGCTCGGTGTCCGGGTTATAGAGCATTCGTCCCCACAGGCGGTAGTAGTAACGGTATTTCTCCCAATCGCCGCCGGGCGGGTGCAACGATCGGTCGGCATAGCCCGTGCGGACACCGGGTACGCCCGAACCTTTCCGACCTTTGAACGAGAGCGGTTCGCACAATTCGAGCCCGAGGGCGCCGCAGAAACTCGCCGCCCGTCCATACTCGGCCGCCATCAGCGGGTCGCCCCAGAGTAGGAGCCGCTGCGTGCCGGGCCACATGCGGAAGAAGACGCCGTACTTGCGGTCTTCCGTGAGCAGATCGCCGTAGCCGTAGCGAAGGAATCGCCGGCTGCCGGAACTCTTAGCGAAGAAGCCGTCGTCGCGGCGGTCGCGCGGCGGCATCTCGAGCGGCCGGATCGCGGCCTGGTGGTAGGGTAGCCCCATGTGTTCGGCCCAGAACTTCGGCGAGATCGTCACCGGCATGCCGGTGGCCAGAGCCGCGTCGATCGTCGGCTGGTCGATGCCCTTGGCGTGCAGGTCGATTTCGACTTTTCGGCCGCAGCGGGCGACGCCGTCGAAGACCGACTTCCAAAAGTCGTAACTGCCCTCGGCAACGCCGCTCTCCCCGTGGACGCGCAAGGTCACGCCGGCAATCGCGGGGCACGCTTTCAGGAGAGCTGTGAGCGCGTCACGGCAATAGGCGGCATGGCTGGCGGGCGTCAACCCGGCGATCGTGTAGTTGGCTTTGGGGCTGTTGGTCCAGCGGTATGCGTGCGTCCACAGGCCAAGCTGAAAATGCAACCCGCGACGGTTTGCTTCATCGCTGATGAAGCGAAGCATCTCCAGATTGCGATCGCGCTCGGCGTCGGGCAGTCCGACCGCCCGGACGTCGTAACCTGGCACCGCGAGCAAGAACGGGTATGAGAAGTGGAGGTAAGCGTCTTTAATGTCCGTGGTAAAGTCATAGCCGAGGCCGAGCGTCAGCGCGAAACGATTGAACCGTTGACCCGCCAACTCGCCGAGATACCGCCGCCAAAACGCCTTGTCGTTGAACCAGGACTTGTCTTCGACGTCGCTGGCGAACAGCCGGGCGACGCTGCGGATCGGGTTCGCGGGTTTCTCGGCGATCGGCTGCGAAATCTCCAGGCCGGCGAGCGGCCGTTCGGCATGCGTCACCCGGTCGGCGAGTTCGAGCAGGGCGTAGGACAGCCCGCGGGCGTCGTTGCCGCAGGCGAGGACAACGGCCTTGTCGGCCATCTTCGCCGGCGCGAGCAGCAGTGCCTCGGGGTCTTTCGGAGGCGTCCGGCCCAACAGTTCGAGCGGTTGTCGCAAGTGCCCCACGCCGCCCGCGAGAACGCACGTTTCTCCCGCCATGACCTCGTTCAGTTGTCGGCATGAGCGCGCGGCGACGCCGCGCCCCGAAAGGGCGTCGCGCAACTGCCCCAAGGCCCATTGCGCCGGTGCCGCCGCCGCAACCGCGTCGGCGACGTCGCAAACGATCGCGACGCGCTGCCCCGCGTCGGCGGCGAAGTCGAGCCCGCTCGCCGTGAACAAGCCGGCCCCCGCCAGGCCCGTCACTTTGAGCAAGTCCCGCCGCGTCAATCCGCCCGATTCTGCTGTCATGCCGCACCTCCGCCCGGTACGCTAACGACGCGGTCGGCTCGGGTCAACGATTGTCCCACGGTGGAGTGCACACGATGAGTCGCAAACAAATGCTCGTGCCACTGACACTGACGCTATCCATCGCTCTCGTCGGCGCCGCGCGGTCCGATGTACCGTTGGGCGGCAAGGTTGATTACCGCGTCGTTCCCCATTGGGCGAAGATTCCATCCGACCTGACACTCGGGCCGGTGTCCGCCGTCGCGACCGATGCCGCCGATCGCGTCTTCGTCTGTCATCGGGCCAAACGCCCCGTCCTCGTCTTCGATCGCGACGGCACGTTCCTCCGCTCCTGGGGCGACGAGCACCTTAAGACGCCGCACGGGCTGCGTATCGACCGCGAAGGCCACGTCTGGCTCACCGACATCGGCCATCATCAGGTGATGAAATTCGACGCGAACGGCAAACTGCTGCTGTCACTGGGCCGGCAGGGTCAGGCCGGCAAGGCTCCCGATCAGTTCGACCGGCCCACGGACGTCGCGTTCACGCCGTCGGGCGACTTCTACGTCTCCGACGGTTACGGCAACACGCGGGTGCTCAAGTTCTCGAAGGACGGCAAACTTCTCAAGCAATGGGGCACGCCCGGCACTGGGCCGGGCGAGTTTAACCTGCCGCATTCGATCTGCGTCGACACGAAAGGCCGGGTCATCGTCGGCGACCGCGAGAACAACCGCATTCAGGTATTCGACGCGGACGGGAAGTTCCTCACCCAGTGGACGGCCGGCGGTGCGCCGTTCGGAATGTTCCTCGCGGGTGACCGAATCTTCGTCGCCGACGGCCGCGCGAACTGGGTGACGGCGATCGACTTGAACGGCAAATCGCTGGGCCGCTTCGGCGAGCCCGGGACCGGCCAGGGGCAGTTCAAGCTGCCGCACATGCTTTGCGTCGATTCGAAGGGCGCCGTCTACGTCGCGGAAGTCGACAACAAGCGCATTCAGAAGTTCGAGCCACGCCGCGATTAGACCCGGCCCTGGATGTACTCCCTCATGACGTGGATCGTCACTTCCTGATCGTGGGCGAGGTGCGCGTTCAAGTCTCCGATCGACACCAGGCCGAGCAGACGATCGTCCTCGTCGACGATCGGCAGGTGGCGGATGCGGCGTTTCATCATGACGCCGCGCGCCTCGTCGACCGAGGTGTCGATGCTGCCGCACAGGAGTTCCCCGGACATGACGTCGCGAACCGCTGTGGCCGCGGGGTCTCGGCGGAGCGCGACGATGCGCACCATCAGGTCGCGCTCGGTAATGATGCCGACGAGCCGGCCGCCGTCGGTGACGACCAGGCTGCCGATCTTGTGGTCGTTCATCAGCACGGCCGCGTCGAGGACGGTCGCGTCCGGACCGATTGACTGCACGTGCG
>DATJGQ010001216.1:0-2656 GCA_035494815.1 Gemmataceae bacterium | reverse complement strand
CCTTCCATCGCGTTTTCGTATTGGCCGCGCTGGATCGTCTCGCTGGCGGCGAGGTCTTTGGCCTTGTGTGTCGCCTCGACGTCGGCCGGCACCGCCTTGCGGACGAGTTCCCACAGCTTGATGGCCTGGGCGAAGTTGCCGGTGGTGATGACTTGGCGGGCCCGTTCGAATCCTTCGGCGGCGATTCGGCGGTGCTCGGCGGTCGGCGTCGGCACGCGGTGGTCGGCCATGCTGCAAGGTCCTTGCTGCGGCGCGGGCTCGGGTGCGAGTCTAGCACGGCGACGCGGCGGCCGCTACCAGGGCTGCGGCCAAAGTGGCATTATAGCCAATCACACGAGACGGTGTAAGAAAGTGATCTTCGTGGCCCCGCGGCAGTACCTTTGAGCCCGAAGCGCCAGCGAGAGTTGAGACTCTCAACCGTCGCTTGCGCTTCGGGCTCAAACCAGTCGCCGCGGCGCCACAGGCGATTCCTATTTGTTGTCTGCCAGCAACCACTCGACCACTTTGTCCGCATCCAGCCGCTCCGTTTCGCGGCGGAATCTTACCTCGGCACCGGCCGCCTGATATGCCGACCGGACCCAGTCGCGGGTGCCTGACCCGCTACGGTTATGCAGCAACAAGGCGGAGGGCGCGCACAAGGAAGCGAACGCCGCCATGCCGCCGTACTGGAGGGCCCCCGGCAGCATCATCGGGTCGTCGTTCGTGCGGACGTTCTCGAACCGAAAACCGTTCAGATCGGCGGCCGTGCGAGCGACCGCGTCCCCGGCCAGCGCCCGCGCGAGGACCACCCACGGCCCGGCCGACTCCCAACCGACCAGGCGAACCTCCTTCGACTGCGGATGAGCCTTCGCGAATGCAATCGCTGTCAGAATGTCGTGCACTCGCTCGCCGAGGAGCGGCCGATTGTAGCCGATCGTGAAGCCGGGGTACTTGCCGTCAGCCCGGGTCGCGCCGCCGAGTTCACCGGTACCGCACACATCGACGGCTAGAATCGCCGCTTTGGTGTCGAGGACCGACTTCGCGGCTGGGCTCAGTTTGCCGTCGGCGAACAGGCTGGCTTTGCCGGCGGGATGAACCCAAATGACGACCGTGCCGTTGAACTCCGCCCCGCGGCCGAGGCCGTAGGCCGGCACTTGCTCGTGTTGTCCCTTACGGCCGAGCAGGAACTTGCGGGCGACGTAGCCGTCGAACTCCTCGCGGTCGCCGGCCTCTTTGGCTTCGACGGCGTCCACGGGGGGCAGCGTGTCATTGACCATGACTTGCAGCGCCGTGCCCACGACGTGCCGCAGCGACGCGAGCTGTTTGGCCGATTTCGGTTCGAGCGCTTGCAGCGCCGCCCGGGATTGTTCGGTCAAATACTTCTTGACGCCGTCGGCCCCGACGTCGTCTTTCGGACGCGGGTGCTGCTCGTCGTAGACGGACAATTCCTTCGGCGGGATCGGCTCGAACGGCTGCTCTTTGACCGGAGTCGGCAGACCGAGCTTGAGATGCGAGTTGAACCAGTTGTACATCACCTCGCGGCTGACCTGGTTGTAGTTGTGGCCGAACTGCGGGAAGCACCTGGCCAGGACGTTTTCCTCGGCATCGTACAGGCGGTAGAGCGCTTTGAGTTCGGGGAGACCCTTGGACTCAATGTCCTTCGTCCAGTCGTTGGCCCCGCTCATGCCGAGCGGTTTCGGCGCGAACAGCCCGGCGATCTCGACGTTGCCGGTGCCGAGGCGGAGGTACGGGGCATTCTCGCAGACGCAGCCCCCCTGCATCGCCGTCGACACCATTACTGCGGGGAACGCCGCGGTGACGCGATCGTCGAGCGCCGCCAGGATGAACGTTTGTGTGCCGCCGCCGCTGGCCCCGGTAACACCGATGCGACTCGGATCGACGTCCGGCAAGCCGCAGACGAAATCGAGCGCCCGCAGGCTGTTCCAGGTCTGCAAGCCCATCTGGCTTTGGCCCCAGAGCACGGCTTCGGGATCGGTGAAGCCCTGGCGGTGCACGAGGGCCGTGCTATCCGCGTAGCCGACCATGTCGTAGTGGAAGACGACGCAGCCCATGCGGGCGAGTTGGGCGCACTTGGCCTGCAGGAAGTAGCGGGCGGAATCGTTCCACGACTCCGCCCCGGTTTCGAGTTCCTTCTTGGCCGCCTTCTCGCCGGCGTCGTGCATGCGGCCGTCCGCCCAATGGCCGTGCGGGCACAGGACGACCGGCCGTTTCTCAGGCGCCTTCACCGTCGGGCGGTAGAGGTTGCCGGTGACAAAAAGCCCCGGCAGGCTCGCGAAGAAGACCTTCTCGACCGTGTAGCCGTCGCGATTGATCGCGCCGTGAACCGTCGCCTTGACCGGCCCGCGCTCCGGCATCGGCCATAAACCCTCCGCGACTTGGATCTGCCGCCGCAGCGCGACACGGCGTTCCTCCCACGCGTGCTTATTCGTAGGCGGCGTGAACGGGAAGTAGTCCTTGTTTAAGTCGATCAGCTTGCCGAGGCGGCGGTCAGCCGGCTTCTCGTCCGCGGAGAAGATGCGCGTCCGGTCATCGGCGACGGCGGCCGGGGCGGCGAAGACAACGATTAGGAGGGGGAGCAGTCGGCGGGCCGGCATGGGAGGTCCCTCATCGCAGCCGATGGATGGAAGTCGTGGGCCAGCGTACGCCGCCGCGCTCC
>DATJGQ010001215.1:0-6421 GCA_035494815.1 Gemmataceae bacterium | reverse complement strand
CAGTCACGACTGGGTCGAGCGGTCCGCCTCGCGCCCGCCGGCAGCGCCGCCCGCGCCGGTTTTCCCGCCCGACGGCGGCGACGCGGAAGGGACCGACTTTATCTTCCGCTGGCGGGCTGCTACGGACCCGGACGGCGACCGCATCGCCGATTACCACTTCGAACTCTCGGACCGCCCGGACATGAAGTGGCCGCTGTCGACGAACTTCTACAAGCTCATCTCGAACACCCCGGACCGCCGCAAGGAGCAGTACACGCTCCCCGATCGCGGCCTGCTGACGCCCGAGCAGAAGTATTACTGGCGAGTGCGGGCCAAGGACGCGAACGGCGTTTGGGGGCCGTGGAGTTCGACGTGGAGTTTCACGCCGCGCGGGCCGTCATCGCCCATCGACGTGACGCTCACAGTCGATCCGGACCGGAACGTTGGGACGCTGCGGTGGAAGCCGAATCCCACCGGACGCAGGCCGGCGAAATATCGCGTCTACGGTAGCGACGAGAAAGGATTCTCGATCAGCGACGAACCGTTCAAGGCCGTCGTCGGCACGTCGAAGGAAGTTGCCGCGGCACGTGCGCCGAACTTCCTCTTGGAAGTGCCGTCGACGGAGATCGCCGTAATTGGTTCGCACATCAAAATACCGCACGCCAATCGGGCCTTCTACCGCGTGGTGGCGGTCGATGAAAAAGGCAGCCGCAGCGGCCCTTCAGACTTCGCGGAGGCGCCCCGCCCGTTCCTCTATTCGCGTGCTGTCACCGACGCCAGAGTCGGATTGGAATATCGATATCCGCTGGCCACAATCCGCTCGCTCGGAGACGTTCGGACGCGCGTCGTCAACGGCAAGGAGACGATGAATTACTGGGACGTCGAGGCGCCACGATTTGCCCTGGAGCAAGGGCCGTCCTGGCTGAAGATCGACCCGGCGACCGGCGTCCTCTCGGGCGTCCCGGATCGCCCCGGAAACGCCGCGGTCGTGGTGACCGCCACGATCGATCGTCAGGTCCGAAGCCTGGACACCCGGGCACTGAGCTGGGGCCAGGAGAAGGTCGTCTCCACCCGCACTGAGAAAGCGGGCGTCGCGACTCAGAAATTCACGATTGAGGTCGCGCCCTGACATCGCGGTGTAAGAATCGGTTTCACGACCAGCCGAACGCGCGGAGCGGACCGCCTTCCGCGCCGAGGTCGCCAAGCTCCTCGCCGTGTCCGACCCGGGCGCGGCTTCGGCCGACCGATCCGATCGCAAAGCGTTGTGAGCCCTTCCCAGCCGGTCGCGTCGGTCACTCTTCGGCAGCTTCTCAAAAAAAATGACGAGCAAGTGGTTAGGAATCGCTCGCTCGCTGGCGCAATTCCTGTTCTGTGTGCGGGGCCCATCCGGCTCTCCCTACCCGGCATCGACGCGGCGTTCCGACTGCGCGCCGAGGAGCGATGTCCTTCGCCGTACGGCAGACCATGCACACACAGGAGACGGCCATGTGGTTCTGTGACATGCGGCAGATGCCGCGTTTGCGCGACTGCGTTTGCGAACTCGCGTCCGGACTTCTGGAGTGGTTGCGGGACTTGGTCGTCTCGCACAGGGATCGGCCCGCCCGCGAATCCGCCCCACGGTAGCGGCGCGGTCATGGCCGCTTTCCCCGGCGCGGCTATCTTCTCCTTCGGCAAACGCCGATCGATCACCGCGCCGGAGACGTCCCATGATCGTGGCCCCTTTGGTCCTGTTGCCGTTCCTCGCGACGGCCGGGCCGGACGCCGGCGAACTTCGGATCGAGCGGGTGCTCGGCCCGGAAACGCCGAACCGGTACAAACACCCGGCCGCGATCACGGAGCTCGACAACGGCGATCTGATCGTCGCCTACCACGGCGGCAGCGGTGAGTACAGCGAAGACACCGCCGTCTACGCGACCCGGCTCAAGGCCAGCGAGTCGAAGTGGTCCCCGGCGCGGGTCATCGCCGACACTCCCTTCCACGGCGACGGCAACCCCGTGATCTGGCAAGGCCCCGACAAGCTCGTCTGGCTCTTCTATGTGGTGCGCTACGGCAAGACCTGGTCCGACTCGCGCATCCACTGCAAGGTCTCGCGGGACGCCGCCGAAACCTGGAGTGACTCGTTCGTACTGGCGTGGGAGCCGGGTATGATGGTTCGTAACCGGCCGATCGTGCTCGTCGATGGCGACTACCTGCTGCCCGTCTACCACGAAAAAGGCAACGACCCGGAGTTTGTGGGCCCGGACAGCACCTCGCTGTTTCTGCGCTATAACCCGAAGATGCGCGAGTGGACGCGGACGCCGTCGATCCGTTCGCGGATCGGCAACATTCAGCCGGCGGTCGTGCAACTGACGCCGGAGCACCTGATCTGCTATTGCCGCCGCGGCGGCGGTTATGGCGGTCAGCCGGACGGCTACCTGGTGTTCTCGGAGTCGCGCGACGGCGGTCGGACGTGGTCGCCCGGCCGCGACTCGTCATTCCCCAACCCGAACGCGGCCGTGGATCTGCTCAAGCTGAAGAACGGTCACCTGCTGCTCGTTTACAACGACAGCATGAAGGACCGCACGCCGCTGACGGCGGCGCTGTCCACCGACGGCGGCCGCACGTTTCCCTACCGCCGCAATGTCGTGCAGGGCCCTGGAGGATTCGCTTACCCGTATGCCGTGCAAACCAAGGACGACAAAATCCACGTGATCTTCACGTCCCACGGCCGCACCGTCATCAACCGCGCCGTCTTTGACGAGCGCTGGCTCCTCGCCGCGGCTCCGCCGAAGCCGGAGCCCCCGGCAGTGCGGCACGTCAAGGTCTATGCCGAACGCGGCCGATTCGGCGGCTGGCCGGCGAACCACGGGCTGTGGTCCTGGGGCGACGAGATTGTGGTGGGATTCAGCGCCGGCTACTTCAAGGACAACGGCCCCGCCCGCCATGCGATCGATCACGACCGGCCCGAAGAGCATCTCTTGGCCCGCAGCCGCGACGGCGGCGAGACGTGGGGGATCGAGAACCCGGCCGAGCGCGGGGCGCTCATCCCGGTCGGAAACGCCCTCCACGGTGTCACGCCGCCGGGACTGAAGGAGAAACCGTGGCAGGATTGCCCGGGCGGGATCGACTTCACCCATCCGGATTTCGCGCTCACAGCCCGCATGACCGACACGAATGCCGGTCCGTCCCGGTTCTATTACTCGACCGACCGCGGCACGACGTGGGAAGGTCCGTTTCGCCTGCCGCTGTTCGGCGCCCCCGGTATCGCCGCACGAACCGACTATGTCGTCGAGGGAAAGCACGAGTGCCTGCTGTTCCTGACGGCGGCGAAGCAGAGCGGCCGGGAGGGCCGGCCGATGTGCGCGCGGACGACCGACGGCGGCCGCACGTGGGAGTTCGTGTCGTGGATCGGCGACGAGCCGAACGGCTACGCGATCATGCCCGCGACCGTGCAACTTGGGGCGGGCGAACTGCTGACCGCCATCCGCCGCCGCGACGGGCCGAAGAGTTGGCTCGAGACGTACCGATCGAGTGACGGGGCAAAAAGCTGGCGGCTCGAAAGTGTGCCCGCGCCCGATCTGGGCGAGGGGAATCCCGCGAGCCTGATCCGACTGAAAGACGGCCGGCTCTGTCTGACGTATGGCTACCGAGCGCCGCCCTATGGCATCCGGGCCAAGTTGAGTGGGGACGGCGGGCGAACATGGGGAGAGGAGATCGTCCTCCGCGTCGACGGCGGCGGCCGGGACCTGGGTTACCCACGGAGTGCCGAGCGGTCCGACGGCCGAGTCGTGACCGTATACTACTTCCACGACCGGCCGACCAGCGACCGCTACATCGCCGCGACGATCTGGGACTCGCAGCGAGTCAGCCCGTGAGCGAGCGGAAAGGGCACTCGGCCCGAAGGGGCGCAACAAGACAGCTCGGGGCAACGCCCCGGGTAGGTTGGCCAAGCCAATGACCAAGCCCTGAAAGGGCGCAATAGCGGGGGCGTGACTTCCCGCTTTTGCGCCCTTTCAGGGCTTGACCGCTTTTGGGGTCTTCCCCGGGGCGTTGCCCCGGGTTGTCTTGTTGCGCCCCTTTCGGGGCTAAGACTGACTTCCTTGCGCCCCCGACAGCTCACTCCCGAAATAGCCGATCCACGCCACGTCGAGCACCTCGCGGGTCAGCTCGAGCGGCTTGTTATGGAACCGGCAGATGTCCCGGGCGCGCTCGATCAGGTCGCGCGGCTGACACGCCCGCAACTCCTTGTTCTCGGCGCGGTAACGGTCGAGTACCCCGTTGATGACCTCCGGCGCGGCGACAACTCCCTGCCGCTCAGCGTAGTCGCGAAAGATCTGCGCGTATTGGTCCGGCGTGGGATGCCCCAGGTAGAGTCGATAACCCATGCGCCGCAGGAACGCCGGGTCCGTCACCTTGTCCAGGCTCAGGTTCGTCGCGATGACGAGCACCTGCTGCAGCGGCACCTGGATCTTCTGGCCCGTCGCCAGAGTCAGGTAGTCCACTTGATGCTCCATCGGCGTGATGAAGCGGTTGAGCAACTGTTCCGGCGAGACGCGCTCACGGCCGAAGTCGTCCACGAGGAACACGCCGCCGTTGGCCTTCAGATGCGGCGGGGCTTCGTACGTCCGCAGCGACGGGCTGTACACGAGGTCGAGGAACTCGAGCGTCAGTTCGCCGCCGACCACGACCAGCGGGCGTCGGACCCGCACCCAGCGATGATCGATGCCGGAGGTCCGCTCGGCCGCCGTCTCGACGCGTTGGTGGACCTGGTCGTCGAAGACGCGGATGACGGTGTTGGCCACGGCGAGACAATGGGGGATCCAGAAATCACCCCCGAGCGCCGCATGAATCTGCCGGCCGACGCTACTCTTGCCGTTCCCCGGCGGGCCGTAGACGAATAGGCTCCGGCCCGAGGAGACGGCCAGGCCGGCCATCTGCACGGCTTCGGGGGTCAACACGAGGCCGGAGAGCGCGGCGGTGACGTCGTCGGGCGTGACCGGCGCGGTGTTCGCGAACTGCCATTTCAGCATCGCCCGGTACGCCTCCAGGCTGACCGGCGCCGGGCCGACGTAGCGGGAGAACTCCAGCAGCCGCGCGCCGTGGTCGCGGCCTTGTTGCGTCACCCGGTAGTACGAACGACCTTCCGTGATCTTCATCGTCTCTTCGATCAACTCATCGACGCACAGTTCGGTCAGGACCTCGCCCACCAGTTGCATGGAGATGTGCAGCCGTCGGGCCATCCAGTCCGTGGTGAACCGCGCGGTGGTGCAGGCGATTTTCACGGCCAGGTCGGCGAGCGCCCGCTCTTCCAACCCCGCGGCGGCGATCGTCTGCGGCGCCCGGGGTGCGACCAGGTTGCCGACCTTGAAGAGCGTCGGCAGGTGCGGTTCTTTCGGCGCGGAGGCGCCGGTTGCGGGCGTCGGTTCCATGGTGGATGTGCCTTCCGGATGTGAGGTCTCGGTCAAGGAAGTGGGTCGCGCGGCACGCCGTCCTTGGTGATCGTCACCGGCATGATGAGGCCCTTGTCGTCGAACCGCATCTCGTCGATGCAGACGACGCGGTGGTTCGCGTCGCGCTCGCCGAGCGGCCGGCGGTGATAAACAATGTACCACTTCCCCGACCCCGGCGCGTGCAGGACGGAATGATGGCCGGCGCCGGTCGCGACGGCCGGGTCCTGCTGCAGAATCTTGCCGACCCGCTCGAACGGCCCCAGCGGCGAATCGCCGACCGCGTAGGCGACGGCATAGTTCGGCCCGGTCCAGCCGCCCTCCGACCACATGAAGTAATACTTGCCGTCCTTGAGCAGCATGTAGGCGCCTTCGACGTACCCTTTCGGCGTGATCTCGTTGAACGTGGTCCCGTCGGCGAAGGGGACGAGAGCGGTAAAGTCGTCGTTGAGTTTGGCGATGTTGCAGTGCCGATGGCCGCCGTAGACGATGTAGTGCGTGCCGTCGCGGTCCTTGAACGCGAACTGATCGATTGGCTGGGCGCCGTTGTGAAACTTGTCGATCAGCGGCTTGCCGAGATGGTCCTTGAACGGCCCGGCCGGCTGGCGCGCGCGGGCGACGCCGATCCCGCCGAGCTGCCGGTCGTTCTGGATGTCGTTGGCGCCAAAGAAGAGGTAGTACCAGCCGTCCTTCTCCACGATCGACGGCGCCCATAGGGCCCGCTTTGCCCACGGGACGTCGGCCACGTTCAGAATTCGCGCGTGCTTGGTCCAGGTGACCAGGTCCTTGGACGAGAACGCGTCCATGAACGTCTGCTGGTTGTACGGGGCCGAATAGGTCGGGTAGATCCAGTACTCGTTGGCGAAGATGTGAGCTTCCGGGTCCGCGTACCAGCCCGGCAAGATCGGACTGCCCGACCGCGGCGCCTGCGCGACGGCGGGACCGGCGGCGATAAACCAGAGAATGGCCAGGGTAACGAGCGACCGCTGAACCATGATGCACCTTTCAACGGGGAC
>DATJGQ010001214.1:0-7837 GCA_035494815.1 Gemmataceae bacterium | reverse complement strand
CGAAGCCGCGCCCCGCGGCACCGTCGCGATTTTTGCCTTTGCCTTTACCGCCGCCGCCACGCTGGGCGGACGCCGAAGAGGTGATGAGCAAGGCCGTGCCGATCACTAAGACCCAAAGGAACCGCGCCATCGGCCTGACTCCGGCAGGGGTGACAATCCGTCGGTGAGGTTGGGTCGAATGCGGTCGCGTGCCGTTGCCCACGCAGACCATTCATAACATCTTGGGCATGAAAGGAATGTGAGAAATCTCGTTTTATGGCTCGGGCGCGGACCGGCCATCGGCCTTTGCCGCCAGCATTTCCAGAACGGTCGGGCTTATCTTCTCAGACAGGAATCGGCAGTGGCCGTCCGCGAACGCCGCATTCGCCCCGCCGCGATGGGCCCCGCCGAACGGCCGGCCCTCCCCGAAGTACGGCTGCTCCTTGGGGTCCACCGGCCGAACGCTCGTCGGCCCGCCGGCGATCCAGGGGCCGATGTTTCGCGTCGTTTCCAGAAGGAGAAGGACGTTTGTCGTGCCGTCCTTGACGGCTTCGACGGGCGTGGCGGCGTCGTAGCCGAAGATCCCGGCGTGCGGATCCGACCGGTCGAAGGTGGCGGCATTCGTCCCGACGCCTGCGACACCCGGATAGTGCAGTGCCCCGTAGCCGTCGCTCATTGTCGCGTCGATCAGCGATGGGCACACCAGCGACTTGATGAGAATCGATCCAGGTCTGCGATTCACCTCGGCGTCCCACGCCTCAGAGCGGTCGATTTGCTTGGCTTGCTCCGGGTAACCCAAAGTCGGCAACAGGAACACAATCCAGCTCACGCGTTTTTCCTGCGGCCGGTCTTTGACGAATGCGGTGCCCGGGGGGAACGCCTTCTCGCGTTGGGCGTATTCGCTGGTGCGGACGGCGACGACGCGCATGTGATCCTCGCAGCGGGTACGTTCGGCCAGCGTCCGCCAACGCATGATCGCCGGCACGCCGAGCCCGAGGAACACCAGCACGAGCAGCCCGACCACGACCACCGACACGATCCGATTCATCCGATTACTCGCGTTTGTCGTAGACGATCTGGCCGCCGACGACCGTCATCAGCACATGGGTGTCGGCGATCCGGTCGCGCTCGGATTCCGCGAGGATGTCGCGCGACAGAAGAACAAAGTCGGCGAGCTTTCCGGGCGCCAGCGACCCGCGGTCGTGGTCCTGGAACGATGCGAACGCACTCCCGAGCGTGTACGCCTCGACCGCCTGAGCCGGCATAATCTTCTGCTCCGGGAACCAGCCGGCGGGATGCTTGCCGTCGAGCGTCCGGCGATTCACCGCCGCGTCGGTGCCCAATAACGGACTGAGCGGCGCGACCGACCAGTCGGAGCCGAAGGCGAGGACGGCCTTTTCCTTGAGCAGCGACCCGAAGGCATACGACGAGGCACACCGCGCACTGCCGATGCGTCCCTCGGCCCACCGGCCGTCATCGATCGCGTGATACGGCTGCATCGACGCGATCACGCCCAACTCGTGAAACCGGCGGTAGTCCTGCGGCCGCAGATGTTGTGCGTGTTCGATGCGGAGCCGACGGTCCCGCGGGCCGTTGACGCGAATCGCCTCCGCGAAGATGTCGAGCAGTTCCGCGTTCGCCCGGTCGCCGATCGCGTGCACCGCCACCGACAAGCCCGCCTTGTCCGCGCCGATGATCCACTCCTGGAGCTTCTCCCGCGGGGTCACGAACACTCCCGTGCTGCCGGGCTCGTTGAGGAACGGCTCGAACATCTTCGCCGTGCTGGACCCGAGCGAGCCGTCGACGAACCCTTTGACGCCGCCGATGCGGACGAACTCGTTGCCGAAATCGGCTTGTACCGCCAGCCGCGCCAGTTCCTGCCACTCGGCGAGCGGCCAGCGCAAATCCACCCGGGCCGTCATCTGGCCGGCCTTTGCCATTCGCTGATAGAGGCGAAACAGCGTGCGTCGAGTCGCCGCGTCGCTGCCGTCCATGTCCTCCATGCTCGTGACGCCGACGCGCCGGGCCTCGTCGAGCGCCGCCTTGACCGCCTCGGCAATTTCGTCCTCCGACGCCGGCGGGACCAATCGATCGACGAGCCCCATCGCGTTGTCGCGGAGAACGCCGGACGGCTCCTGCGTCCCGGGCTTGCGATAGATGACACCGCCGGGCGGATCGGCCGTCGCGGCGGTGATGCCCGCCAGTTGCAGCACGCGCGTGTTGACGATCGCCATGTGCCCGTCGTAACGATGCAGGAAAACGGGGCGATCTTTGACGTACTTGTCGATCAGTTCCGCGGTCGGGAGTTGGCCGTTGAAGGTGCGGTCGTGGTCCCACTCGCCGCCGAGGAGCCAACGGTCGCGCGGCAGCTTGCGGTCGAACGCGACCAGCCGCTTGCCGAATGCCGCCTCGTCGGGCGCGTCCTTTAGGGCGACGCGGCTGAGCTGCTGGCCGGAACCGAGCAGGTGGACGTGACTGTCATAAAATCCCGGCATGACGCGCCCGCCGTTCAGCTCAACGACCTTCGTCGCCGGGCCGGCCAGCTTTTTCACCTCGTCGGTCGAACCGACGGCGACGATGCGGTCGCGCCAGACGGCGATCGCTTGCACTTCCGGCCGCGTCGGATCGACCGTCCACACTTTGCCGTTGACGAAGACCGCGTCCGAGAGGAAAGCGTCGGCCGATCGGCCGATGGGGATCGCGAGCGTCGTCGCCGCCGCGATGCCGATGAGAATGCGTCGCATGTGGGGCACACTATCCCTCGCCGTCGCCCCGGGCAAGCTCCCTTCCTTCCCGCCGCGGGCGTGAATAAGATGCGCCTTTGGTATCCGAGAGACGAGGTCGAACCCATGCCACGCCTCAGCGGCCAACTCCTCCCCGCCGGGGCGGTGGTCCTTCTTCTAGCCATCTGGGCGGTCGTCGAAATGCAGGGCGCCGGGACGAAGAGCGCCGAGCCGCAGAAACAGGCGAAGTCGCGCGACGACCGCGACGCCGCTCCGCCGCCCGCGCAACCGATCCCGTTCAACGGCAAACGGGCCCTTGACTACATCCGCGACCTGTGCAAGATCGGAACGCGGATCAGCGGCAGCGACGGCATGAAAAAGCAGCAGGAGGTGATCAAGGCCCATTTCGAAAGGCACGCCGCGAAAGTCACGTTCCAGCGCTTCACAGCCCAACAGGTGACGCGGCCACACCCCGTCGAGATGGCGAACATCATCGTCACCTGGCACCCGGACCGCACCAAACGCGTGATCCTCTGCTCGCACTACGACACCCGCCCGAAGGCCGACCAGGAGCAGGACCCGCGCGACTGGAATAAGCCATTTCTGAGCGCCAATGATGGCACCGCCGGCGTCGCCTGGCTGATGGAACTCGCCCACCACATGAAGCAGTTGCCGACGGAAGTCGGCGTCGATTTCGTCCTGTTCGACGGTGAGGAGTACGTCTTCGACGGCCCGCACGGCCAGGACCGCTACTTCTTCGGCTCCGAACATTTCGCCGACGACTACCGCCGCAACCCGCCGAAGCATCGCTACTCCGGCGCCGTTCTGCTGGACTTGATCGCCGGCAAGGACGCGAAATTCCCGATCGAACAGAATTCACACTTCAAGGCCGGCAAGCTGGTCGAGGAGATCTGGCGGACGGCCCGCGAGGTCGGCGTCGGCGCGTTCCGCAACACCATGACCGAACCGATCCTCGACGACCACCTCGCCCTGAACCGCGTCGGCATTCCGGCCGTGGACATCATCGACTTCGACTATGTGCACTGGCACAAGTTGAGCGATCTCCCCGAGCAGTGCTCCGCCGAGAGCATGGAGCAGATCGCCAAGGTATTGACCGTCTGGCTGCAGCGCGTGAAATAGCGTCCCCGATTTCGGACTCGGACTCCTGGCCCTTCCATGGCGCCGCTGGTCGCAAGCATTCTGGTGCTCGTCGTGTTCATCGCGGCGGGGTTCTTCGCCTGGCAACAGGTGCGGTTGTTGACCGGGCTTAGGCGGTCCGCGAGTCTGTCGCCCGAGGACTACCGTTATCTGCGCAATCAAGGTTGGCGGCGACTATTCGGCTGCGCGTTGCTCGTCACGGTCGGCGTGCTGATGAGCTGGTATTACGTCGGCGGGATGGACGCACACATCGACGCGCTCGGCGAAGCCAAGGAGGCCCAGGCGAAGGGCGAGCCGCCGCTCAACGCCGAACAGCAGCAGTCGGCGCGGTTTTACGTCCGGTACGTCGGCGCGGTGCTGATTCTGCTGATGGTGCTGATGTTCGTCGCGGCGTGGGACGTGTGGGCGATCCGCCGGTTCGGAGCGCGGCATTACCGCCGCATCCAGGACGACCGCCGGGCGATGCTGCAACGCCAACTCGCCCAGCTCCGCCGCGAACGCGGACATCAACACAACGGCGAAACGGATGACGGAGAGCCTGAAGCGTAAGCGAAGATTCTTCGCTTACGCTTCAGAAGAATCTTCGCTTACGCTTCAGGCTCTGACCTCAGTTATCCCGATACGTCGTGTGACAGTTCGTGCAGTTATCGTCGAGCTTCTTGAGGATCGCCTTCACCTTCTTGTCGTCCGCCTTGCCTTGGCTCGCGGCCTGTGCGGCCTCGAGGGCCAACTTGCCCATCTCTTGCGAGAGCTTGATCCATTCGGCCCTCGTCTTTTTGCCCATGTCTTTCGCCGGCGCCATCGCCTCGCACGGCTGGGCGATCATGGCGATGCGGTAACCGACGTGCGTCGCGTTCTTGAAATCGTCGGGAACGTATGCCGCGCGCTTGCCGGCGAGCTTTTGCATGCTCTTCTCGAAGTCCATCCCGCCGCTGCGCTCCGGCTTGAACTGCTGCATCAGGATGTCGGTGTCGAACGGCTCGTGGACGTCCACGGACGGCTTAGCCGCGGGGTCCGCCTTGCCCTCGGGCTTCAGATCGGCGGCGAGCTTCTTGGCGTCGTCGAATTTACCGTCGGTGACCGCCTTCGCCAGCTTGAGGGCGGCGTCCCGGAGGCCGCCCATCTCAGCCTTTTTCGCCCCGGGTTTGCCCATCTGACTTTGGGCGTAGACGGCGATCATGAGCGCCGACGTCTTCGCCTTGGTCGCCATCTTCTTGTCGGTCGCGGCCGTATTGAGCGCCGTTTGAATGACCTTGGCGTCCTCGGTGACCAGACGGGCGAACTCGGCGTCGGGCAGGATCGGCTTGTAGACATTCGCTCCGGCGTCGGCCGCCGTCATTTTCGGGGCGACGATAATCGCCAGGCTGGCGACCAGCAGCAGCATCCCCGCGGCCCGCCGGAAAATCTGTGTCCGCATGCGTAACTCCTCGTGTGTCTCCCCCGATGCCTATCGAGCGGGAGTCTCAACCCACGGCCGGCGACGCGAGCTCGCACCGCCCGGCGGCACGATCCCCCCAGCCGTTACAACTGTCAGCATATTAAGATCGGGCATTTCCGTTGCAAGAGGGGCTCGTGTGGACGAATTCTGCTCAGGCCTATTTCCTTTTGCCCAGACCAAAAAACAGTTCTATCTTTCCGTAGGTTCCGAGTTTCCCGACACGGCCCGCCGAACCCCGGCGTGGGCCTTTCGTAGTTGGTGCGCGTGCCCCGTGTCGAACCCCTCCGCGACGAACCGTCCGCTGCGACCGCCCGCCGCCCAGGTACCGCGGCCGCACGCGATGCCGATCCCATCCGCAGCGCGCGCCAGTCTCGCACTCCCGCGACCCGGTCAGGCGTTCCTCGACAGTCTGGTCCACCTCAACCTGCTCGACGTCCATGCGATCCCGGGCTTCCTCAAGAAGTACGAGGACCGTCTGGGCGAATTTCACGACCCCGGGCTGCTCGGAGAAGCGCTTGTCCAGATGGGCGTGCTGACCGAGTACCAGCTGAGCCGTATCCTGGCCGGCACGACGCACGGCCTGGTGCTCGGCGCGTACAAGGTGCTCGACCGGCTCGGCGGCGGCAGCGTCGGCGTCGTCTTTCTTGCGGAGCACATCCTGTTGCGGCGGAGGGTCGCGGTCAAAGTTGTGCCGGTGGACGACGGCTTTCCGCAATCCGTTTTGGAGCGGTTCTACGCCGAGATGCGACTGCTGGCGGGACTGAACCACCGGCACATCGTCCACGCCTATGATGCGGGCCGCCTTCGCGCGCCGTCCCCGAATTTGCCCGCCCTGCACTACCTGGTCATGGAGCTGTTGACCGGCGGCGACCTGGAAAACTACGTCGTCGGTCGTGGCCCCGCGTCGATCGCCCAGGGCTGCGAGTGGGGCCGGCAGGCCGCCGCCGGGCTGCAAGAGGCGCACGACCATCACCTCGTTCATCGAGACCTGAAACCGTCGAACCTGCTGCTCACGACCGACCGCGAGGTGAAACTCGTCGACTTCGGCCTCGCCCGGCAGTTCTACAGCAACAAGACCGACCCGCGGGCGCTGATCGGCAGCATCGAGTTCATGGCCCCGGAGCAGAGCCGCGACCCGACGGCCGTCAACGCCCGCGCGGACATTTTCGGCCTCGGGGCGACGTTGTTCTGGGTCCTCTGCTGCCAGACGCCGTACCCGCAGGAGCAGAGCATTGCGAAGGCGCTCAAGGCGCTGCAAACGCAGACGCCGCGGCGGCTCCGCGAGTTCCTGCCGGAGGCGCCGCGCGAGCTCGACGACCTGCTCGCCCGCATGATGGCCCGCGACCCGGCCGCCCGCCCGCCGACGCCGTTGAGCGTCATGCCGGTGCTCGCCCGCTTCGCCGCCACCGCGCGGCCCGAGGAAATCGGCCCGACCGCCCCGCCTCCGAACACGACGACGCCCACGTCGAAGGTCACCCTCACTGACGAGCCCGCGTTATCGACCCGCCGGGTGCTCCTGGCCGGCGGGCCGGAGATACTTCGTCAGTCAATGCGGGAAACGCTGGAAGCCGTCGGCTGTGCCTGCACGGAATCCGCGGCCGGCGCGGACGCGTTGCGGGAACTGAACGATCGCCCGTACGACTTGGCCCTGCTCGACCTCGCGCTCGAAAACCCGGGCGCGTACGAAATCTGTCGCAAACTCCGCGAGCAGCCGCCGCGGCCGCACCTGGTCACGCTGGTGCACGGCCAGACGACGTCGGCCGACGAGTTGGCCGAGGCGATCCTGCAAGGCGCCGATGACCTGCTCCCGCACCCGCTCGACCTCAACTGCCTGGCGGCGAAAGTCCAGCACGCGCTCCGTGTCAAGGACACGCAGGACTGGTCCGACCAGTACGCCCGCCAATTAATGGCCGTGAACCAGCAACTGAAGCAGAGCCTCGCCGCACGGGTCACCGAAGTTCGCCGCACGCAGGACGCGCTGCTCTACGCGATGGCGAAGATGGCCGAGTCGCGCGACGGCGAGACGGCCGGCCACCTCCGCCGCGTCCAGCAGTACGCCGTTTGCCTCGCCGAAGCGCTGCACCAGTCGCCGGAGTGGCGGGACCGGACCGAGCAGCCGTTCCTGGATCAACTCCGCCATTGCACGCCGCTGCACGACATCGGCAAGCTCGGCGTCCCCGACGCAATCCTGAGCAAAGCGGGCCCGCTCACGCCCGACGAGCGGCGAGTGATGCAGGCGCAGACGACGCTCGGGAGTTTCATCATCGATGCCGTCCGCCGCGAGCACGGGGAGTCGTTCGAATTCCTCGCGACCGCCCGGTCGATCGTCCGACACCACCACGAGCGGTTCGACGGCGCCGGCTACCCGGACCGCCTGGCCGGCGAAGCGATCCCGGCGGCCGCGCGGATCGTGGCCGTCGCCGACGTGTACGACGCCCTCCGCCGTCAACGGCCGCACAAGCCGCCGATGCCCCACGAGGCCGCCGTCCGCACGATCCTGCACGAGTCCCCGGGCGCCTTCGACCCGAAAGTCGTGCAA
>DATJGQ010001213.1:0-7986 GCA_035494815.1 Gemmataceae bacterium | reverse complement strand
GCCCAGGGCGTACACGTCCTACCGCGTGTCCACGTCCACGCCTGACAGTTCGGCCTGCTCCGGGCTCATGTATAGCGGCGTGCCGATCAGTTGGTGGAAGCCGGTGGCGAGCGTGCGGTCGGTCAGCGACGTGCCGGTCGCCTTGGCGACGCCGAAATCGATGACCTTGGGCACCGGGCGGCCGTCGATCACGGTGACCAGAACGTTGGACGGCTTGAGGTCGCGGTGGATGACGCCGCGCTGGTGGGCGTGCTGCACGGCCCGGCAGACCTGGACGAATAGGGCCAGCCGTTCGCGGACCGGGAGTCGGGCCTGATCGCAGTAGTCGGTGACGGGCAGGCCGCGGACCAGTTCCATGACGAAGTACGGGCGGCCCTGGTCGGTCGCCCCGGCGTCGTGGACCTTGGCGATGTTCGGGTGGTCCATGAGGGCCAGGGCCTGTCGCTCGGCCTCGAAGCGGGCGATCACCTGGGCCGTATCCAGCCCCGGCTTGATCACCTTCAGGGCGACCTTGCGGCGGACGGGGTGCGTCTGCTCGGCCATGTAGACCGCGCCCATGCCGCCCTCGCCGATCTGCTCCAGCAGCTTGTAAGGGCCGACGACGGTGCCGATTCCATCAGCGGTGGGTGCATCGATTATTTTTGCCGGGCCGCCAACGGCCGGATAGTCGAGGAGCCGGTCGGGGACGAAGGCCACCGCCAGGAGAGCTTCCACGTGGGCGACAAGGTATTGGTTCCCCCCGCACGCATTACGGACGTACTCCCGCCGGCGGTCCCGGTCCGGGATATCTCGCGCGGCGTGGAAGATCGCCTCGTCGTCAGGCGCAGACGCGTTCATCGGACTCTCCGCGGCCGGACTGGAACAGCCGGCTGAAAGACAGTGCGAGATTTCGGTCCCGGACCCGTAAAGTTTTTTTGGGAAAGTCATGCATCGGGACGGTGGCCTGAGGCGCCGTCGATCGCAACGCGGAGCCAGCTGCGGGCGTACGCCCAGTCCTTCTCGGCGGTGGACGTGGACACTCCGAGTACGTCGGCGGCCTGCTCGGCTGTCAACCCGGCGAAGAACCGGAGCTCGACCAGCTTCGCCTTCCTCGGGTCCTTGGCCTCGAGGAGTCGGACCGCTTCGTCGAGGGCCAGTAGATCGTCCCAGTTATCTTCGCCCACGGCTGGGTCAATGTTGTCGAGGTCATGACGGCGCAACCCACCACCAGCTTTGCGGGACTGCTTGTGGCGCGCATTCTCGACCAGAATGCGCCGCATGGCCTCGACGGCGGCCGCGAAGAAATGGCCTCGACTGTTCCAATCGTTGCCCTCGTTTTTACCGACAAGCCGGAGGTACGCTTCGTGGACCAGAGCCGTTGCTTGGAGCGTCTGGCCGGGTTGTTCTCGGGCGAGATGAGCGGCCGCTAACTTGCGCAGTTCGTCGTAGACCAACGGGAGCAGTTGCTCGGCGGCGCCGGGGTCGCCGTGCTCGACCGCAGAGAGGATGCGGGTAACGTCACTCATGGGCGGGGCCGCATGGCGCGAGACTGTGGGCCGGCCATGCCGGCGTGGGTTGGGTCTGCAAAATTTGGGGCCATTGTATCAGGACGCCACGCTCACGGGAAAAGACAATCTGCACCTCAGTCGCTTGGGGAAGACGGCGATCTGATTCGACGGGCCGCGAAGTAACGATTACCTAGCATGGAGTTGACCACCTCGTGCCGTGACTAAGATCCGTTCTCGAAGGAGGGGTTTCACGATGAAGACACGCCAAGATCCAGCCCTTCCGAATCGCCGGTCGATCCTCAAAAGCGGCGTGAGCGTCGCCACGGTCGCAACGTCCGGGTTACTCGCCCAGGCCTCGCGCGCGCTCGCGGCGGAACCGCCGGCCGCCGCCCGTCCGACCATCGGCATCCAGGTCGGCGCCGTGTCGTTCGTGGACGAAGGCACCGAGCAGGTGCTCGATATCCTGAAAGAACGCGGGGCCGTCGACACCATCTACCTGACGACCTTCACCTACGGCCGCGGGCTGGCCGGCCGGCAGATCCCTGGGCAGCCGTTCCCCGATCACGGCGTCCGAGAGCCCGACGAGAAGTTCTTCCACGGCGGAAACTATGCAACGCCCCACCCCGCGTTCTATCGCGACACGGTCCTCAAACAGACCCGCGCCCCCGACCACGGAGACCTGGACATCGTCGCGGCAGTGCTTCCAGCCGCGCGGAAACGCGGGCTGCGGGTCTTCTGCTCCATCGAAGACGTGTTCCGCGGCGACGTGCCCGGCGTGAAGGACGTCGCCGAGGTGGACCTGCAAGGGCTGAGGGCGAACACGTTGTGCCTCTACCACCCAGACGTCCGCGCTTTCTGGACCGGCCTCGCGACGGACTTGTGCAAGTCCTATGACATCGACGGAATCTTGTTCTTCAACGAGCGCAACGGCCCGCTTCTCAACGCCCTCGGCGCCAGCCACGCCCAGCGCATCGCGTCCTCCCGCGTCACCTGCTTCTGCGAGCACCACCAGCGGGCCGCGAAGGAGCGCGGCATCGACCCCCAGCGCGCCCGCGAAGGGTATCGAAAGCTCGACCAATTCGTCCAGGCTGCGCTCAAGGGGGAGCGTCCGACCGACGGCTACTTCGTCGAGTTCTGGCGGCTGCTGGTCGAGTGGTCGGAAATCCTCGCATGGGACCGACTGTTCGACGCCGCCAAGCACCAAGTCCTGACCGAGGTCCGCACCGCGACGAAGGGCGTGCGGGCCGGGCTGCAGGTGGGCTTCCATATCGAGCACGTTAATTCGTTCAACCCGATGTTCCGGGCCGCACGGAGCTACGCCGACCTGGGCACGATGGCCGACTTCCTGAAGGTGGTCGTCTACAACAACTGCGGCGGCGAGCGGTACGCGAACTTCATCCGCAACGTCGGCTCCACGGTCTTCCGCGACGTGCCGAGGGACGAGATCCTGCGGTTCAACAACCGCCTGCTAAACTACGGCGACGAGGCGGCGCTGGGGCAGCTCGCCGGCGCGGGGCTCTCACCCGATTATGTCTTCCGGGAGACGCGGCGTGCTCTGGCGGGCGTGCAGGGCAAGTGCCAGGTCTATCCCGGCATCGACATCGGCATCCCGACCGGAAGGGACAGCCGCAAGGCGTCCGCCGACGATACATACGCCGCCGTGGCCGCCGCTCTGAAGGCCGGCGCGGACGGTCTGATCCTGTCCCGCAAGTATTCCGAGATGCGGCTGGATAACCTGGCGGCGGCGGGCCGGGCCGTTCGCGATGCCGCGAAACGCTAAGAGACCGCGCCGGAGGAACAGCAACTGCCGGCGATGGGGGCGGGGCAGGAACCGCGACGGAGACATGAGCGGCGACTAATCGGCGGAGTGGACGATTTCCCGCGTTGACCGTTTGACAGTTCAGACAACCTGGCATGGTGTCAGTGCATCTCCGCTAACCGTCGGTAGAACGCCCGCTCCGATTTGCCGTTCCGTTCCGACCAGGCGAGCAGCCTCTCGTCCCGCGTTAGGTCGCCGCCCAAGCCCGAGTTCATGTAACGCCCGGACAAATTCGATTGAGTCTGCCGGACGCGGGTCCGGATGGTGTATCTCGCTCTGCCACCGGCCTTAACAAGTCGATCGGTGACGGCCCCCGTTTGGTCAACTGCCTGTGTCGAGTCAGCGCCGTTTGCGATTGAAAAAACGCCCGCTGGGCGGCCGCGTGACACTTCAGGACATCGCCGCGCGCGGCCGCGGGCCGCTTTTCGACTTCGGCCAGTTCCGCGTCGGCCAGTTGCAACTGGAAATGACAGATCACCATGGGTTCGACGAGCAAGCCTTCGATCGCGTCCTGCGACGGCCAGCTCAATTTCTCCTGAAGCGCGTCGAGCCGTCGGCGGATGCTTTCGGCCACCACCGCATCGCCATGGGAGGCCAGTTTCACCCAGGCCTCGCGGGCATGGACAGCCCAGTCGCCCGCGGTCTTCCACACCTCCGGGTGTTCCTCCAGGACGCGCCGGATCTCCGGTAATGCGGCCGCGTCGCCCTTCTGGGCGCTTTTCCCGACTGAATGCCGACGCAGCGAGAGTATTCAAGTCCAAAGTTCAGCCACCCCTAGCTCATCTCGCTGCCGCAAAGGAGATTCCAGGCGCATGTCGGACCTCATCACGTACGCTAATCGGCCTGACGAACGACCTCCAGCGGACGCAGACGCTCGAGGACACACTGCGGGTCGTCGTCGAGCGTGCGGCAAGAGCACTGGCGACGCCGCACGTGTCAATCCGGCTCCTGGACGTCAACCGCAAGCGGCTGTTGGCGACGGCGCGGGCGGGCGGGCGAATCCCTGCACTCAGCGGAACCCGCAGAGTTCAATCTCGGCGAGGGGCTGGTCGGGTGGATCGCGCTCCACGGCACAGCGATTTGCGCGCCGTACGCTGGCGCCGACCCGCGATTCGTCCAGCGGCCGGGGCAGTCGGAACGGCTCCGCGCGTTCCTCGGTGTCCCGATCGTCGCCGGCGGCCACGTCGTCGGCGTGCTCGCGGCGGTGCACTCCGATGACGGCTTCTTCCAGGCGGTACACGAGCATCTCCTGACGCTGGTGGCCGGCATCTGCGCACCTTACGTCGAGGTCGCGCGGCTCGAGCGACTCGCGCACCGGGATCCGTTGACCGGGTCGCTCAACCGGCGCGCGCTCGAAACCACTTGCCCCGACGGCGCCGGCCCGGTTTGCATCGCGATCGCGGACGTCGACCACTTCAAGGCGGTGAACGACACGCACGGCCATGCGGCCGGGGATCACGTGCTCCGGACCGTCGCCGACACGCTCGCGGCCGTGGTGCGGACCGGCGACTCGGTCGTACGCTACGGGGGTGAAGAGTTCGTCCTCGTCCTGCCGGGCGTCGACGCGTCGATCGCAATGCGCGTTGTCGAGCGCGCCCGCACAACGGTCGAGACGACGCCGGTCGTGTACGAAAGCCGCCAGATCGCCGTCACCGTGTCGATCGGCGTGGCGGAGCGCCGGGCCGGAGAGTGCCAAGACGATTTACTGGCGCGAGCGGACGCCGCATTGTATGCTGCGAAGCAAACCGGCCGGAACCGGGTAATCGCGGCGGAGTAATCGCCACGGACCCGGCCACCTTGGTCGATCGTCACTGCCAAGGCGACCAACGACCATATGCCACGTTGTCCACGCTCCTCGATCCACTCCCTCGCCAGCTTCGCCCCTTCCGCGAGCGAGCCGACCCGCAGGCACGTCTCGGTCCACTGGCCGCGGGGCTGATCTGACGATTTTCCCGCCGGCCCCGCGGTCCGGTCGATCGAGGGCAGGCGGTCTCGCTTCGCGATCCAAGAACCTAGTTCTTTGAACTCCGAAAGCACCTCACTTGGAAATCTGGAAACAAATCTGGCGGAACATCGCTAATGAACTGAGGTGCGACGAGCTGCCAGTCTTTCGCAACGCGATCGCCGACGACGTGGCCCGCCAGGAACTGCTCTTGGGAGTCGACCGCTCACTGGCCGTGCGAATCGCGCTGACGTCTCAGATCGCCGGCGAACTGCTCGGCCGGCTGACCGTGCAAAGGGGTGGTCAATGTCCGCAATGATGTTGGTCGCGGTCGCGGGCTCGCTCGGCTACGTCGTGTCGATGTTCACCGCGTTGGCGGTCGGCCATTCGCTCGCCGTGGCGCTCCGGCGGTGAAGACCGTTTGACGCACGGTAAGCGCGCCCTCGGTAACGAACCGGGGGTGTTTTCGTTTTCGGCTGCTCCTGCGCGAGGCGCGGCAGCTGCCGCTCTTTGCTCACTCGTCGCCATGCTCGCCCGCCCCGTCGGTACCTCGTCGGAAAAGAATCCGAACAATCGTGGCAGTCACCCGGCCGTAATTTCATATGAGGGGTGCGGCGTGGAGGAGTTCTGTCCTAGGTCGTGTTGACGAATTCAGCGGATCATGATGAAAGCGGCGACCGCGTGAACCAGGGCGATGAACGTGGTGCCGAGCTTCTCGTACCGGGTGGCGACGCGGCGGAACTGCTTGAGCTTGCCGACCAGCCGCTCGACCCGGTTCCGCTCCTTATACACGTCCGCGTCGTGTTCGATCGGTTCGACCCGGTTGGACTTCGACGGGATGTTCGGCCCGATGTCGCGGTCCAACAGCAGGTCGCGGACCTCGTCGCTGTCGTACGCCCGGTCGCCGACGCCCAGCTCCACCGGGCACTCGTCCGGCACGCCGGCGAGCAACTCGGGGAAGGCCACCGTGTCGTGCCGCTGGCCGGCGGTCAGGACGACGGACAGGGCCGTCGCCTCGTCGGCCGCGGCCAGGTGGAGCTTGGTCGTGAACCCGCCCCGGCTGCGGCCCAGCCCCTGCGCCTCGCCGCCCCTTTTTTCCGCGGCGCCCCGGCCGCGTGCGGGTGGGCGCGGATCACCGTGCTGTCGAAAAACACCGTCCGGACCTCTTCCAGCACCGGCCCGGGTAGCCGCTCGAACAGCGCCCGCCAGTACCCGGCCGCCTCCCACCGGCGGAACCGGTTGTACACCGCGTCCCAGGCGCCGAACCGCCGCGGCAGGTCCCGCCACGGGAGCCCGGTCCGCGCCAGGTACAGGACCGCCTCGACGAACTCGCGGTCGCTCAAAGCTGGCGGCGCCCCGGCCGGGTGCTTGACCTCGGCCAACACCGCACCGATCCGTTCCCAGGCGGCGTCCGTGAGCAACATCCGCGCGTCGTCCATGACCGCGACCTCCGAGTCAGGATTGATCCGACCACCGACCGGCGATTGTCATCCCGCTCGGCGGAATTCGTCAACACGACCTAGTTGAGCGGATTGTCCACGAAGAAGTAGTCGCCGTTATACGTCGTTAGCGACCAGACGCCGTTCACCGGCGGGGCCTGCCCCTTAGGGAATTTCATTACATACTTGTAGGCCCCGGATGTCGCCGACTAACTAAGCGGGCTGCTGAAACACTTCTCTCAAGAACTTCTCCGCCCATTCGCCGATACCCGGCGACTCCGATTCCCGGGGGCCGGCGACGTTGACGACGCCCCCTCCGGCTTCGGCAAACCACTGGAGCACGTCGCGGCAACGCTCGACCGCGCCCGGTTGCGACATCACCGAGACGTAGTGATCGATGCCATCGCCCCTGCCCGCCTGGGCGACCCGCAACGTCAACGCCGTTCCGCGGGCCAAGTCGGATTCATGTCCAATAAGGATGAGCGTCAGCCCGGCATCCCGGACGTTCGCCCGTGTGCGGTCCGGGTAGTCCCCGGAAGGGTGTTCCCGCAGCCCGAATTCCGCCAGCCACGGCGCCGGCCCCTCCTCCGTCCTCCAACCCTTGGGCGCCCACCCTCCGGTCGCGATGCCACACGCTTCGGCGGCGCGGAGCGCTGCCTGGTCCACGCCCGTCTGGCCGCCGCTATTGATCTTTCCGATCATGGCGCGTCCACTGTCCGCTGTCCGCGTGAGACGAACACTACGCGGCCTTCGGATGGTCGGAGCGGAGTTGGAGCCGCCCGTCCGGCCCGGTGGCCTCATAATCGCCCTTCCCAAGGCGCTCGACTCGCGTCCCGTCGCTCAACCGAAACTCATATTCGGCGGGTTGTTTGCCGTAGATGTGGATGGTGAATTTCCGACCGAGGTCGTCCGTCGCGACAAATGATCCGGCGGTCGTCTTTCGCCTTCGCAAGGAGCAGCCCCTAGGTGACGGTTAAGGTGTACCAGACATTGCGGCACCGTGGACCGTCAATCATGACAGTGGCAGGCCTGTCAGTGTTGACAGGTGCGACGGTCAGCCACTTTTTCGTGTCGATTTGCCTCAGCGTGCGAAGCACGTTCAAGCCGCGCAACTGAGCCAAATAAGCGCGCCGCCGTCCGTGCTAACGCTGTTCCGTTTCGTCTGCCCATGTGGACGCGGTCGCCGTGCAACTCGCCTTAGGGACTTGGCGGTCCGCCATGTGCCTTGTCGGGAATCACCCTGGAGGCGCACAAGCCCGAGTGCGCTTGGTCAGGGGTGCGCGCGGACGAGTGAGACCC
>DATJGQ010001212.1:0-5770 GCA_035494815.1 Gemmataceae bacterium | reverse complement strand
GGCCCCGGCGGCCGCGTGCTGATCGACGACCTGCCCGCCCCAACGGCCGCGCCGACCGGAGACGGAGTGCCTCACGCGCCGCCGCATCGTTCGGTCGCGGCCCGCCTCGACTACGGCACCCCCGGCACGACGATCAAACTGGCCGGCGTCCGCCGCCGCATCGCCGACCATCTCACGCACGCCAAAAAAACGATCCCGCACTTCACCTACGTCGATGAGTGCGACGTCACCGATCTCGTCAAGCTGCGGGCATCGCTGCGGGAACCGTTCGAGAAGCAGGGAATTAAGTTGACATACCTGCCGTTCTTCGTCCGGGCGGCGGTCGCGGCGCTGCGGGAGGTACCGATCGTCAATGCGTCGCTCAACGACGAAACCGGCGAGATCACGCTGCACGACGGCTACCACATCGGCATCGCTACCGCGACGCCCGCCGGACTACTTGTTCCGGTGGTCCGCGACGCCGACAAGAAAGACCTCGGCACGATCGCGCGGGAGATCGAACGGCTGACCGCCGAAGCCCGGGCAGGCCGCTCACGCCTGGACGATCTGCGCGGCGGGACCTTCACGATCACGTCGATCGGCGGCATCGGCGGCCTGTTGGCGACGCCCATCATCAACCACCCGGAGGTCGCGATCCTGGGCGTCGGCCGTGCCGTGAAGAGGCCGGTCTTCGACGCCGCCGGCAATATCCGGCCGGCGGAGATGATTTACCTGTCGTTATCCTTCGACCATCGCGTCGTGGACGGGGCGGTCGGTGCTGTCTTCGGCAATGCCCTCATCCAGCACCTGCAAAACCCCGCCCGGCTGCTACTGCCGGAACGGGTGGTATGAGTATCCATCGTCGCGCTAACAGACATTAGCCAGGTCGCCGTAGCCCGCCCTCTGCGATGGCTGCTGATCGGCGTTTTGAGCCTCGCGGCGGCCGTCCTCCTCATCGACTTGAGTGTGATAACGATCGGCGATGGTTCCCTACCCGTGACCGTCAACGTCCAATCCAACAAGTCATTCCGGCTGCGGAAGGTTACTTACGGCAATTACGGCCACAAGGAAGACGTCGCATGGGTGCTGGCACTGCCCTACGAGAATTCGAAGTGGTCGTTCCACGACGCTCGAATCCACGACGATCACTCTTTTATCTTTGAGGTCCCGAACAGTGACCACGTGTCACTGTTCGGCATCTTAAGGAACGAATTCTCCTGGCGGCGGTTTGCCGTCTTCCGCATCCACTGCGAGGCAGGCGAGCCGGTTTTTATCAGTGTCACCCTCCCCGACCCACGGACGACGAAGTCCCTGACCATCAAGATCCCTTAACAACGGTACGTTCTCGTCTCGAGATGCAACATTCCTGCCAGCAATTCCAGCGTGTCCACGATCCGCGGGCCGGGGCGCGAGAAGTACGCACCGCGGCCTGGATCGACGTGTATTGGGCCGCCGAGTCCTGCACGCGATCGTCGTCCACAAAGAGAGCCGAGGGCACGATCCGGCTTTCCAGCATCAGAAGGCGCAATCGGGACCGATTCGGCCGGTGATTACTGAACTGCGGCGAATGAAAAGTGCGACATGAGTGACTCCTTCGGCACAGATCTTTTGCGTTTGACTGCGGCGCGATGTGAGCTTGAGACCAGGCGCCGCAGAGTTGGACATCTCAAGGTGTGCAGGGTTACCGCGTCCAGGGAAACGACACCGCAAAAAAACCCGCAGTCGGCTGGGGACGGTCACATACATTGCGGCGGTTTTGATACACTGTCGAGATTAGCGGCTCTGATTCCTTCACCCGAGTGCCACCATGCAACTCCGCGGCATCATCCCACCGACCGTCACGCCGATGAAGTCCAACGAAGAGGTGGACCTGCCCCGGCTGTGCGAGTTGATCGACCGACTGCTCGCCGCGGGCGTACACGGCATCTTCGTGCTCGGCACCACGGGCGAGTTCTTCGCGCTGGATGCCGACGAGAAGCGGCAGGTGATCGCCACGGCCGTGCGGCACGTCAACCAGCGGGTGCCGGTCTTCGCCGGCACCGGCGCCGAGACGACCCGCGAGGCAATCCGCATCACCCGCATCGCCGAAGAGGAAGGGGCGGACGCCGTCGCCGTGATCACGCCCTACTTCGTGCAGCCGTCTCAATCCGAGATGGTGGACCACTTTCGCCGTGTCGCCGAGAGCACCTCGTTGCCCGTTCTGCTCTATCACAACCCGGGCATGGCCGGCGGCGTGCGGCTGGATGTCGCGACCGTGGCGCAGCTCGCTCAGGTACCAAACATCGTCGGCATGAAGGACTCGGCCGGCGATCTGCAGACGCTCATTGAGTTCATCCGGGCGACGCCGCCGACGTTCACCGTCTTCCAGGGTCGCGACACGCTGATCGAGCCGGCCCTGCAATTTGGCGCGAAAGGCGCGGTGCCCGGGTGCGCGAACATCGTGCCGAAGTTGTGCGTCAGCATCTACGAGGCGCACGTCCGCGGCGATCACGTCGGCGCTCGGGCGGCACAATTGAGGCTCAGCCCCGTCCGCATCGCCGGCGCGGCCGGGACCGCCCCCGGCGGCATCAAAGCGGCGATGAACGCCCTCGGCGTCGCCTGCGGCCCGAGCCGCTCGCCGATCGCCCCGCTCCCCCCCGATCAGCGACAGAAGGTCCTGTCCGTGCTCGAACCGTTGCGCGAGTACGTCTAGACACGGACGATTCGGCGGAAGAGCGTCATGCCTCAGGACGACCGGCTGCTCTCGGACCGCTTTCCGCGTTCGTCGCAATATCATCCGGACTGGGTCATCGCCAACGCCAGCGGCGGCGCCAACGCCCTTTGGCTCGCCGAGTGGCTCATGGAATTTGTCGACCTGCGGCCGGGCATGCGGGTTCTTGACCTCGGCTGCGGAAAGGCGTCGTCGTCGATCTTCTTGCGGCGCGAATTCGGCGTGCAGGTCTGGGCCGTCGACCTGTGGATCAGTGCGGCGGAGAACATTCAGCGCGTCCGCGATACCGGCGTCGAGGACGGCGTCTTTCCGCTTCACGCGGACGCCCACTCCCTGCCGTTCGCCCCGGACTTCTTCGACGCGATCGTCAGCATCGACTCGTTCCCGTACTACGGCACTGACGCTCTTTATCTCAACTATCTCGCACAGTTCGTGAAGCCGGGCGGGCCGATCGGCGTCGCCGGGGCCGGCGTCGTGCGAGACATCGACGGGACGCTCCCCGAGCACTTGCGCGAGTGGTGGACGCAGGACTTCTGGGCGTTCCATTCGCCGGCGTGGTGGCGGCGGCACTGGGAGCGGACCGGCATTGTGGACATCGAAGTCGCCGACACAATGCCGGACGGCTGGCGATTCTGGCTCGACTGGCAGCGGGCGGTCGCCCCAGACAATGCCACGGAAATCAAAGCGATCGAAGCGGACGCCGGCCGCACTCTCGGCTATGTGCGACTCGTCGGTCGCCGCCGCGGGGACGCGAAATTGGAGGAATACTGCTGGCCCGACACGCTGCGATCGTTCCCGGCCCAGTACACGAAAAAGCCGCTGCTTCGTCGGCCACCGGCTTGACGGGGACTTTTGCAAGGGTTTAGACTCAACCCATCATTTGTTGCGGACGGCCGCATCGAGCGTCGTCGCCCTTCATCTGCCTTGTCCCGCCTGTCTCGGAAGGAATGCCCCGTGAAACCGCCCCGCCTCGCCCGCCGTCCACGGCTCGAACGCCTCGAAGACCGCATCGCACCCGCCACCGACGTCAGTGGCGCGCCCCGCCTGGTTGTGGATAATAACGAATTCGCGCCCGACCATCTGCTCGTGCGATTCCAGGACGGCGTTCAGGTCGAAACGGGCGACCGCGTCGAACTCATCTCCCCGGGGTTGTACCTGCTTCACTTGGGACCCGACGAGAGCGTCGCCGACGCCCGCGCCAGTTTCAGCGGCCGGGCCGACGTCCAATACGCCGAGCCGGACTACATCGTCCACGCCGACCAGACGCCGAACGACCCGCGGTTCGGTGAGCTGTGGGGGATGAATAACATCGGCCAGAGCGGCGGCACGAGCGGCGCGGACATCGGCGCCCCGGCCGCGTGGGACTTGACCGTCGGTTCGGGCAACACGATCGTGGCGATGATCGATACAGGGATCGATTACACGCATTCTGACTTAGCCGCGAACATTTGGACCAACCCCGGCGAGATCGCCGGCAACCACATCGACGACGACCACAACGGGTTTGTCGACGACGTTCACGGCTACGACTTCGCCAACAACGACGGCGACCCGCGGGACGATAATGGTCACGGCACGCACACCGCCGGCACGGTCGGGGCGGTCGGCAATAACGGCGTCGGCGTCGTCGGCGTGAACTGGCACGTGCAGTTGATGGCGCTCAAGTTTCTCGGCTCGAACGGGACCGGAACGACAAGTGCCGCGGTTCGAGCCGTCAACTACTCGGTGCAGATGGGCGCGCAGATCTCCAGCAATAGCTGGGGCGGCGGCGGGTTCTCGCAGTCGCTCTCCAACGCCATTGCCGCCGCCGGCGCCGTCGGCCAGGTCTTCGTGGCAGCTGCCGGCAATGACGGCATCAATACCGACAACAGCGCCAGTTATCCGGCCGATTATAGCCTCGCCAACGTCATTTCCGTCGCCGCCATCGACCGGAATAACAACCTCGCCTCGTTCTCCAATTACGGCGTAAAGAGCGTCGACATCGGCGCCCCGGGCGTGAGCATTCTCAGCACTTTGCCCAACAATGCGTACGGCACATACAGCGGCACGTCGATGGCGACCCCGCATGTCGCCGGGGCCGTCGCCTTGTTGCGCGACGCGAACCCGGATTGGACGGCCGCACAGCTCATCGACCGCACGCTCAGCACGACGACCGCCACGCCGTCTCTTAAAGGCAAGACGGCCAGCGGGGGGCGATTGAACGTCGCGGCGATGCTCGCGGGGACTGAGGTGCAACCGCCGGAGCCGCCCCCGCCTCCCCCGCCGCCCCCCGCGCCGCCGCCCCCGCCTCCCCCGCCGCCGCCCCCCCCGCCGGGGCCGCCAACCGACGTCACCGGCGCCCACGTCGGCGACTACGCCTTCAACGGCCCGTCGCCGGACCAGTTCAACAGGGTCCGCGTGAACTTCTCTGAGCCGATCATGCTCGCCAGCTTCACCATCGCCGACGCGTACCTGAACGACCCCGATGGGTCAGCGATTTACTCGTCGGACATCGTCCCCGTCGACGGCACGAACCGACAGACGTTCGACGTGATCTTCCCGACGCAGAGTCGGCGCGGCACCTTCAAGCTGTTCCTCGGCCCGGACATCTACGACGACAGCTGGAACATGATGGATCAGAACCAGGACGGGAACAACGGGGAATACTGGATGGATCAGCTGCACGCAGATATCAGGGTGGGCCCGCCGCTCACGGTCGCCTCTGCCACATTGCCGAAAAAGATCGTAGACGGCCGGGTGTCGATTTCGACTCTGACGGTCAATCAGGACTTCACGATCGGCGACCTGAACGCCGCGCTGAATATCGGATTCCCGAGTGACCGGTATCTCAAGGTCATGGTGGTCGCCCCGTGGGGCCAGCAGGTGACGTTGTTCGATCGTCGGGGCGGTAGCGGCGCGAACCTGACCGGAACCATCTTCGACGACGAAGCACCGACCGCGGTCGGCGACGGCGCGGCACCGTTCAACGGTTCCTTCCGGCCGGAGCAAACGCTCACCGCCTTCGACGGCCGCAACGCACGCGGCACCTGGCAGTTGATCATCGCCGGCCTCGGCAAAGAGGAATTAGGCGGCTCGCTGACC
>DATJGQ010001211.1:0-3563 GCA_035494815.1 Gemmataceae bacterium | reverse complement strand
GACTTGATCGGGCATCGCAATTCCTCCTTTTCGGGCGAGCCGGGAGCGTGAGGACCGGAGGAAAGACGCAGCAATCGCGATGCCGACAGCTCAGGCCACCTCCCAGCCCTTGCGGTAACTTTCCTTGATGACCGCGTCCGCACCTGAGAACCCACTCGCCTTCATTTCGGCGGCGTTCCACTGAATCCGCCGGCCGGTCCGCAATGAGAGGACGCCGAGGAGTGCGATCTCGCTCAGCCGGGCGCCATATTCGAAGTTACTGCTCGCCGGTTTGCCGCCCTTGCAGGCGTCGATCCAGTCGCGATGGTGGCCGTTCGACCGCGGCAAGGTCGGCGTCGGCGGCGTACCGTTCCCCGTCCCGAGCAGTCGCGGTTTTCCGCCCGCGCCGCCGCAGAGCATCATCCCCTTCTCGCCGACGAACAACACGCCGCGGGCGGGAAGTGCCTCGCCGTTCGGAAGGGCGGCCGGCCGCTCCGGTTGCAGCCCGCCGTCGTACCAGGCGATCTTCACCGCGGGCTTGTCGCCGCGCGGCCCGAACTCGTAATAGACGATCGCGCCGTGCGGGCCGATCTCCTTGTCACTCGCACCGGCGGCATGGGCTTCGATGCTCTCCGGCGCGCGCAAGTCGAGCGACCAGCAGGACGAGTCGAGATCGTGGCAGCCGAAATCGCCGAGCGTCGAGCTGCCGAACGCCCAAAAGTCGCGCCAGGCGACCGGGAAGTAGGCGGTATGGAACGGCCTCGGTTCTCGCGGGCCGAGCCAGAGGTCCCAATTCAGTCCGGCCGGGACAGGCATCGTCTCCGGAGGCCGGCCGGTGAGCGTCGGGTTCCACCGCTTCGTGCCGACCCAGGCGTGCACCTCGCGGACGGGGCCGATCGCGCCGCTCCAGATCAGTTCGCACGTCTGGCGTATTCCCTCGGTCGAATGGCCCTGATTGCCCATCTGCGTGGCGACTTTCGTCTCCTTCGCGACTTGCGCGACCCGCCGGGCCTCCCAGACGTTGTGCGTCAGCGGCTTCTCGCAGTAAACATGCTTGCCGGCTCGCATCGCAACGGTCGAGACGTACGCGTGCAAGTGATCGGGCGTCGCGCAGAGGATCGCGTCGATCGCCTTTTCCTTCTCGAGCATGACGCGGAAGTCTTCGTATTGGGCACAACGATGGTTCGGCGTGGTCGCGGCGTAGTGCTTCTCAATTTCGGCGGCGGCCGGCGCCCGACCGCCGGTGCTCTTGTAGTAGAAGTTAGCCGTGCTGAATGACTCGGCGGGGTCCGCGACGGCGATGATCTGACAATCGTTGACCTTGAACAGCTCGCGGACATTTTCACGCCCACGACCGCCGACGCCGATGACGGCGACGTTGACCTTGTCGCTCGGGGCAAGATGCCCGGGGCCGCCCAGGACGTGTCGCGGCACGATCGTGAAGACGCCGGCCGCCGCGGCGCCGGCCCGAAGGAATTGGCGGCGGGAGAGTCGTTTGGTTGGTTTCATCCCGTCATCTGACTCGGACGGCGGCGGCGCGTCAATTCCCTTCCGGAGTTTTCACCCGAAACTCTCGACGCGCGAACCACAGTGCCGAGGCGAGCGTGACGATCAGGCCGAATGACATGAGGATGACTACGCACTTCTGGGCCGATGGTTCGTGCTCCAGGTCGAGGTCCCATTCGGTGAGCTTCTGCCGCAGCGTCGACTCGGGAAACGGCAGCCAGCGGACGATCAGTGTGCGGACGTAGTAAACCACCGTCCACGTCCGACCCACGAAATTGAGATTCGCCAAGACCCCTTCGATGGCGACGATGTAGGCGACCCCCGCGATCAGCGTCCGCCGCGTGATCAAACCGAGGAGGCCGAAGAGCGCGCAGTACCCGACTTGCGCCAGGGCGAAGACGGCCGCCGCGCGCGGGGCCCGTGTCTGCATTACGTCGGCGAACTCCGGCGTGCCCCAAAAACACGCGGCGTACAGGGCGAGCGCGGCGATCGCGACGAGCAATGCGGTCAGGCACAGTGTCGCCAACATCTTCGTGACATAGAGCGCCCAGCGCGGGACGGAGCGTAGCAGCAGGTACGTGAGCGTCTGTTCCTCGACTTCGTCCTGAATCATCCCCGCGGCCAGGAGCAGCGCGGTAAATGGGGCCAGGCCGTGCGGCAACAGGTGAAAGATCAGCGCGACTTCGAGCGCGTCCGCGGGCGCGGGTTGCGGGAGCGAGCGCAGCACGATCGCCAGCACGCACGGCAGCGCGAACAGGAGCCCGAGCACGAGCAGCCGCCGGCCGTGGGTGTATTGTCGCAGGGTCAACCCGAACAGCGCCGCGCACGCGGACAGCTCGCCGGAAATGGACCGCCGCAAGTCGACGTCGTGGGCCGCCACGCTCATTGGTTCACCAGGTACTTGAATACGGCTTCGAGGTTGTCGTCCTCCGAATAAACTTCCCGCAGCGACAAGCCGTCTTCGCGCGCGAGCGTCGGCAGCCGCGAGTAGAAGGCGTCCGGCTGCCGCGTCTCGACCAGCAGGCCCGACTCGCGGTCGAGGAATTGAATGCCGACGACGTCTTCACAGCCCGCCAGCCGTGCGGCCAACGCCCGCGGTCGGTCGCCGACGAGCACGATCCGGTGTGGGTGCTGATCGATGAGGTCGCGGATATCGCGGACGTGGCCCTCCGCGACCAGCCGGCCGCGGTGCAATAACGCGATGTTCGGTGTCAGCGCCTGCACTTCGTGCAGCACGTGGCTGGACACGAGTACGGTGTGTCCTGCAGCGCCGAGCCCGCGGATCACTTCGACGAGGTCATGGCGGGCGATCGGGTCGGTGCCGGAGAGCGGCTCGTCGAGAAACAAAACGCGCGGACCATGCACCAACGCCTGGGCGATCTTCGTCCGCTGCCGCATGCCTTTCGAGTACCCGCGGATCGCCCGGTTCATGTGCTCCGTCATTCCCACACGAGCCAGCGCGGCCTCGGCAGCGGCCGCCGCGCTTCGGCCGAGGCCCGAAAGTCGGGCACAGGTCCGCACGAAATCCCGGCCGGTCATCCACTCGTAAAACGCGTCCTGCTCCGGACACAGGCCGATCTGCCGGTTGAGCGCCGGGTTGTCCCACACATTCCGGCCGAGGACGCGCACCGTCCCCTGGCTCGGCCGGAGTTGCCCGGTGGCTAATTGCAACAGCGTCGACTTCCCGGCGCCGTTCGGGCCGAGCAGTCCCGTGATGCCCGCCGGAATCCGCAGCGTCAGCTTGTTCAGCCCGATGACGTTGCCGTACCACTTCGACACGGCATCGAATTCGACGATCGGGGTCATTTCAGTCGGTCCAGGGACTTCACGCGGGACGACAGCACCAGCACCGAAAGGACCCACAGCCCGCCGAGGACGCCGGCCGACCACGCCCACGGGAATTGCCAGACCATGCGGTCGGCCAGCATGCGGTCGTTGGCCGGGCCGGTCAGTTCCTTCGGGAGCCGGCCGCCCGCACGCAGGTTGGCGACGGGCCCGAACGCCGCCCGCGGCCGCTCGATCACCTTGCCGATGGTGACCCAGGCCGCGTCGGTGTCGAGGAGCCAATCGCCAAGGCG